>CALZCR010000219.1 GCA_945631445.1 uncultured Corynebacterium sp.
GAGCAGCCCTTGTCCCCAGTAATCCTCCCCGGTGGCCGACCCCGTTCCCGGCGGCAGCCAATACACCGCGGAGCCGATGTGGGTGATCCACTCGTTGAGCCGGTCCTGCTCGTCCAACCTCGCCTGCACCGGGGTGAACTGCCGGTCGGGGTTCTGCTGGAAGCAGATGAACACCTGCCCGGAGTTGGAGAGCCCGTCGACGGGCGGCAGGTCGTAGTTGTACGAACGCCGCAGCATCGTCTGCTCCGGTTTGTCCGCCGGCGGCCGGGCGCGGGCCATGTGGCTGGCAGCGTCGATGACGGGCAGCCCGTATTCGTCGGTCGCGGAAAAATCCGGCTCCGCGAATTCATCGCCGCCGGACAGCGGGCCGCCCTCGTCGAGGGTGCGGCCGACGGACTCTTCCCGGGAGGTGCGGTCGAGCATCTCCCAGGTGTCCATGTTCATGCGGATACGGCGCACCACCATCGCCGTGCCGCCCTGCGACCAGGCGGGTGTTTCGGAGTCATGCCAGACGTGCTCCAGCTGCTCTTCGTCCGTGGTGAGGTTGACGGTGCCGTCTTTTTGTCCGAAGAGGTTGCGCGGGGTTTGTCCTTCTTCCCTGGTTCCGGCCGCGTGGAGGAAACCCTGCTGCATCCACACCGGGGCGGCGTAGGTGGGGCTGGTGCGCACCATATGCCGGGTGGTGTGGGAAACGGTGAGGGGGTCGTCGGAGCAGATCTGCAGGACGACGTCGCTTTGCCCCCAGGCTTCTTCGAGCTGGTCGAGCTGAAACTCGGGGATCGGCGCCAGCCAGTCGGGGCGCTGCGCCTGAAGTCCGGCGATCTCGAAGACGCGGGGGCCGAATCCGCAGGTGACGGTCAGGTTCGCCGGCGCCTGCACCAGTTCTGGTTCGAGGCTACCGGGCGGAGTCTGTCCCGCCGTGAGGGCGCGGGCGTCGTGGCTCCAGGAGCGCATGAGACGGATCACGCCGTCCCGGTCGACGTCGTCGTGGAAGTTGAAGCCCACGAGGTTGAGATGCGCCTGGGCAGGCGTGGCGACGCCCGCCTGGTGCGGCCCGTCAAAGTCGACGGTGGCCGTCCGCAAGCCGGTGGTCCCCGTCGGGGATGACGCTGGGTTCTCACCGTCCGGTTCAGAGGCGCACGCCGCCAGGGTGGAGGCTGCGGCAGCCGTGGTGACCCCCGCAAAGAAGTTGCGCCGCGAGAAACGGACTTTCCTGCTCATGGTGATAGACATTCCTTTCTGCTTGCCGCCAGCGCGGAGCCGGCGTGTACCCGGTTATCGACGCCTCATCAGTTGCTCTCGTCGGCGCCACCGTCCTGGGAATCCGCGTCGCTGGTGTGACCCTGCAGGGTGCCGTCCTCGCCGTAGTCTTCGTCGCCGGCGTTCATGGTGCGCACGGGCACCTCCCCGAGTTCGATGGTCTCCCCGTCGGCGAGTTCGATCGTGACAGAGACGACGTCGCCGGCGGGGATGTCCTCGGCGTGGCCCATGATCATGAAGTGGTCGCCGCCGGGCTCGAGGACATGGTCTTGGCCTGCGGCGATGGTCAGCGGCTCTGGCTTTTCCTGCATGACGCCGTCGACGACCTCATGGATCTCGTGGCTGTCGGCTGCCAGGTCGGTGTCGATCCCGACGATCTGGACGTCCTCGTCTGAGGGGTTCGTCAGGGTGCCGAAGATGGCGGTCATTTCGACGTCGGCGCCTTTCGCACGGACCACCCCGTTGCTCAGGGTGACGGTTTCCCCCTCTACCGCCGCGGTGGTCTCTGCCGCGTCAGTCGCGGTCTCCTCGCCGGTCTCTGCTTCTTGCTCCGCACATGCGGTGAGCACGAGCGCGAAAGCTGCGACTCCTGCGACGGCAGTCTTTTTGATGTTGCTGATCTTCACGTCAAACCCCTTTAACGGTTACGTCGCTGCCTGGCCACGGCCAGCGCAACGACGGAGAGAAGGACAAGTACTCCGACTGCCGCGAGAACAATTTGCAGGGCGGTGCTCAGCCCCTCATCCTCGTCTGCCGTGGCCTCCGCGGGCTCGGCCTCGCCGGTGTCTTCGGTGGCGGGGGCGTTGCCTGTCTCACCGTCGCCGGCGACGGAGAAGGTCGTCATGCCTCGGGTGGAGTGCCCGTCAGAGGAGGTGATCTGAAACCCGAGGCGGTAGTCACCGCTGCCGGGGTCCAGATCTTGTGGCAATTCGAGGGAGACGTCCCGTCCGGACACGGTCGGTTCGCCGGAATAGACGGTCTCCCCTGAGTCTGCTTCGGAGATGGCGAAGGTGTTGAACCCCTCCCGCGGCTCCCCGGAAAATTCCAGGGTCACCGAATCCGGAAATTCCTGCAGCACCTCTCCGTCCGCGGGGTCCCCGCCCACCACCACGTCATGGGCGCCCGCGAGCGGGGCGCCGGCCACGGCGGCGGTGGCGGCAAAAGCGATCGCGACGAGGGCGACGCGGGAACGGACGCGGGGAAACAGGTGCACAGGCTTCACTCCAAGCAATTGTGGACAGTCGGGCCGCCTCAGAAGCGGCCTGGCGGGACACCCATCAGAAGGTGGACGCCTCACCCAGTAGTCGGAATGACGGGGAGAATAGTTCCCGGCCGCGGTGGCCACGCTGAGAGGCTGGTTATGTCCAGGGTAAACCCAGGACCGGCAAAGAAAGCAAAAAGTGGGACTCCGACCTCATGTCGTCGTCCCACTCAGGGCGTTTTTAAGGCAGGGCCATGGCCCTGCCGCCTATCGCATTACTATGCGGCGCGTGCCTCGTCTTCGAGGCGGCTGACCTCCGCCTCGATTTCAGCGTTCTTCTTGCGCTCGCGGAAAAGCTTTTTCGCCTCGCGGCGAATCTCAGCCAGCTCGCGGTCGCGGGCCGCCTTCGTCTGATCCTTTTCAGTGATATCTGTCAGGTCGGCGAATCCTTCGCACTCGTAGATCGCGTGCATGCGCAGCTGCCACAGAACCCGGTCAACCACGACGGCGTCCTCCTTGGCGATCCACTTCTTCATCTTCTCGACATCAAATGCCATGAAATCCCTTCCTCCCCGTCTCCCCAAAATGGCTTATAGCAACACCATAACAAACTTTCAGAAGTTACGCAAGGGCTAAAGTCAAATCGGATATACGAATAGTCGCCCTCACCCGGGGGCAAAAATGGCAAACTTCACATGGCGCAACAAAAAGTAAGCACACCTCGCCCCTTCAAGAGGGTCGCAAAATCCGCGCATCGCAGGTCGCTGCGACGCGCGCGTCATGAGTCCCCGTCCCAGGGAGGCGCCTGGAGCCGTCCCGGCGGACCAGCCACGAGATAAGGCCGCCGCCACTGCGGCCCGGGACGTCCAGCGCGGGGCAGATCGCCCACGAAGCCATAGGAATGGCTGCCACGATTGAGGAGTGTCCGGAACCGCCACCCCATAGGCGTTCGCCGCCTGGGCCGATGGCGCCCAGTGCAGGGCGTGGTCGTCGACCATCGCCACCCGGCGGGTCCCGGATGAGCCAGATGAAATGAATGGGCCGATCAGCCCCCACCGGTCAGGCGTCGGGCCACATCCCGGCCACAGGCGTCCTGGCAAGAAAAAACCGCACCACCCTTCAGGTGATGCGGTACATGTGGTGGTCCTAGCTGGGTTCGAACCAGCGACCTTTCCGGTGTGAACGGAACGCTCTTCCACTGAGCCATAGGACCGTGCTTGTGCTGAAAACAATCTACCTGACGGTGCGTAAAAATCCCTAATCGGCAGGCAGGGAGCCTCTCACCGTCTCTCCGCACCCAAATCGACCCGGGGTGGCGGCGCTAAATTACATCGACGTAACTCGGCTGCTCGTCACTACCCTGCCCACGCCTCTGAGCTGGCGATTTGTATTAAAACACCCAATGGGGATAAAGTCATTTCTCGCACCGCACAAACGGGCCACACGCCCCAAGAGTGACAGTGCATGCGGATGTAGCGCAGCTGGTAGCGCATCACCTTGCCAAGGTGAGGGTCGCGAGTT
>CALZCR010000220.1 GCA_945631445.1 uncultured Corynebacterium sp.
CCTCCCACCCGTTGGTGTAGTCCACCTCGTCGACGCTGGGCATGGTCAGGCCCAGTCGCTCGGCCCACGCCTCCACCCGCCTCGGATCCGCGGGCGGCTCTTGCGGGGCGAAGAGGTTCACGCCGTAGCTCGCCGATCCGTCCATCTCCGCCAGCTGCCGGACGGCGTCGGCCACACTCGTCGTTCCCAGGGCCAGAAACCCCAGTCCGCCGGCCGCGCTCACGGCGCGTGCCAGGTCCGGGGTGCTCGGTCCGCCGGCCATGGGGGCGGCGATGATGGGGTTCGTCATCTCTTCTAGCACGGTCATGGCCCCACGGTAGCCGTGTTGTGGGAGACTGGACGAGTGTTTTCGCTCAAGGATTTCTTTCTACGACTGACCGGCTCCGCGCCCGGCCGCACCTCCCAGGCGGCGGCCGCCTTCGAGCCCGCCGACCTCTCCGCTGACTGGTTGGTGGTCGGGCTGGGAAACCCCGGTCCGAAGTACGCCGCCACCCGTCATAACGTGGGCTACATGGCGGTGGATGATCTGCTGGCCGCCGACGGCGACGTGTTGGCGCCGGTGCGGGGGATACCGGCAGAAGTTGCGGTGTTGAGCGTCGAGGGGCAACGAGTGCTCGTGGCGCGTTCGACGACGTTCATGAACCTTTCCGGCCAGGCGGCAGGGCCGCTCGCCGAAGCTCTCGGTGTCCCGGCGGAAAAAGTCGTCGCGATCCACGATGAGCTGGATCTTCCCGCAGGCACGGTGCGGGTCAAACTCGGCGGCAACGAAAACGGCCACAACGGGTTGAAGTCGATGACGGAGCAGCTGGGCACGCGGGATTATCTGCGGGTGCGCATCGGTATTTCTCGGCCGCCGAAAGGCATGCGGGTGCCGGATTACGTGTTGGGACCGGTGGACGGGGGCGAAGACTTCGACGCGGCGATCGCCACGGCCGCCGAGGCGGCGCGATTGCTCGTCTCGGACGGTCTGTCGGTGGCGCAGAACAAGATCCACTCCCGCTGAGTCGGGGGCGCCGTTTAGCCCTGCAGCAGGCCGGCGAGGCGCTCGAGCTCGTCGAAGATGGCGGTCATCTCCTCCGGGCGGCGCTCGTTCGGGGCGGCGCCGTTGTCGTCGAACTCGGTGAACAGGCTCAGGTCCAGCTGGTTGCGGACGTCGAACATGCTCAGGTTGGCGACGATATTGCGCCAATGCTCGACGGCGCGCACCGCGCCGGCGGAGCCGTAGCCGACGAAGGCGACCGGTTTGTTGGACCACTCGGAGCCAAGCGAGTCGAAAGCGTTTTTGAAGGGTCCCGGGACGGAGTGGTTGTACTCGGGGGTGACGAAGACGTAGCCGTCGAGGGCGTCGATCTTCTCGGACCACGCGGTCACGGCCGGATCATCGTATTGCTTGTTGGCGGCGCCCGGGACGACGGCGGAGCTGTTCAGGGGAACGTTGTAGTCGTTGAGGTCGACCAGCTCGTAGGTTACGTCGCCGCCGCGGGCGTCGGCCTGCTGCTTGACCCACTGCGCGACGGATTCCCCTGCGCGTCCTTCGCGGATGCTGCCGATGATGATGCCGAACTTCATGTGGTGGTCCCTCCGTATCAAAGCCAATAATGCGTACCTGTCAACAATAAGTGATGGTCGCGGAATGCTCCAGGGTGGCGCCGAATGAGAGTTCCTTCATCTTCGCTTCACTCTCCCCTCATAGGCGCTGACCTGGGGGTTACGGAAAAAACAGTGCGTCATGCACCCCTGGCGCCCCTCGGCTCCGGTGAGCCACACTGAAGGTGAGCTCATGAAGAGCCACCCACAAGTTCACAGTCGTTCCGGTTATCCGGAACTCTAGCGAGGGGCTGGCGCCAGCGTCATGTTGAAGCAGATCGGCCCCGGATAAGGACCCCTCATGCTTTCCCCCACCGCAATTCTCGCCAGTGTCTTGGCGTTGCTGGCCCCGCTGGGCGTATCTGCCGACCAGGGCCCCGACACCCCGGACGCCGTGACCGTGCAGGCCGCCTCCCCCGCGGCCGCCGCTGACTCCGCCGACGCCTCCGAGACCATCTCGAAGGAACGCTCCCTGGAGATCGCCGTCGATCACGCCGGAATCACCGCCGATCAGATCACCCACATCGACGACCACGAGCTGGACACCGATGACGGCCGCCAGATCTGGGAGATCGAATTCCACGCCGACGGCTACGAGCACGAGTTCGACGTCGACGCCCGCACGGGCGAGGTGATCGACCACGAACGCGACCGCGAGGACGACGACACCCAAAAACCGACCCAGCAGGGATCGAACGACCGCCTCTCCGGAGAGCAGGCCCTGCAGATCGCCGTCGACCACGCCGGCGTGGGCGCACCGAGCCACGTCGACGACCTCGAGCTGGATTCCGACGACGGCCGCCAGATCTGGGAGATCGAATTCCACGCCGGCGGACTGGAGTACGAGTACGACGTCGACGCCCACACCGGCGACATCCTCGACGTCGAGATCGATGATTAAGCAACGCTGATACGCTCGGCCGGTTTTCCCTAGACTGGCCGGCATGCGCACCATCGTCATCACCGGAGCCTCCGACGGTATCGGAGCCTCCGCCGCCCGCCTCCTGCACCGCGCCCGCCCGGAGGACCGCCTGGTCCTGATCGGGCGCGACCCGGCGAAGACAGCTGCCGTGGCGGAGTCCGTGGGCGCGGAGTTCCACACCGCCGACTTCACTCGCTTAGATGAGGTCCGCGCCTTAGCCGATGACCTCGGCGAGCTGGAGCGCATCGACGTGCTGGCCAACAACGCCGGCGGGGTGTTTCCCGGCCCGGAGACCACCGTCGACGGCTTCGAAAAGACCTGGCAGGTCAACGTCGTCGCCCCGTACCTGCTGACCAATCTGCTGTTGCCCACTCTGCTGGCCTCGCGTGCCTCCGTCGTGGCGACCGCGTCGGTGGGTTCACTGGCCGCCAGATTCGACTTCGACGACCCGAACACCTTCCAGGGGTTTACTCCGGACCGCGCCTACGCCAACGCGAAACTGGGCAACATCCTGTTCACCAAGGAACTGCACCGCCGTTTCCACGATCACCGGCTCAGCGCCGTCGCGTTCCATCCGGGCGTTATTTCCACGAACTTCGCGCAGGAATCCGGCGCCGGGTTGTTGAACAAGGTCTACGGGGGCCCGCTCGCCCGCTTCTTCGGGGGTTCTGCCACGGGCGGGGAAAACCTCGCGTATTTCATCGCCGGGGTGCCGGGGGTGCACTGGGAATCGGGGCGCTACTACGACGAGCGGCGACGACCGGGCCTGCAACGGCCGATCGCCAAGGATCTGGGCGTGGCCAAGCGCCTCTTCGAGGACCTCGCCGAGACGTTGAATGTGAGCTGGTAGCGCCAGCGACTAGGCTAAACAGCCATGAGCATCGCCCAAGAAGCGGCCCGCCGCCGTACCTTCGCCGTCATCGCCCACCCGGACGCCGGTAAGTCCACGCTGACGGAGGCGCTTGCGCTGCACGCCCACATCATTTCCGAGGCCGGCGCCACCCACGGCAAGGCCGGCCGCAAGGCCACCGTCTCCGACTGGATGGACATGGAAAAAGACCGCGGCATTTCGATCGCGTCGTCCGCGCTGCAGTTCGAGTACGCCCCGGAGGACCACGAGGGCGAGCCCTACATGATCAACTTGGTGGACACCCCGGGTCACGCGGACTTCTCCGAAGACACTTACCGTGTGCTCACCGCCGTCGACGCCGCCGTCATGCTGATCGACGCCGCCAAAGGCCTGGAGCCGCAGACGCTCAAGCTGTTCCGCGTGTGCAAGGCCCGCGGCCTGCCGATCATCACCGTGATCAACAAGTGGGACCGCGTCGGCCGGGAGCCGTTGGAACTCGTCGACGAGATCGTCGACGAGATCGGTCTGCAGCCGACCCCGTTGTACTGGCCGGTCGGTGAGGCCGGTGATTTCCGCGGTCTGGCGCACGTCACCGAGGACGGCGAAGTCGACGGCTA
>CALZCR010000221.1 GCA_945631445.1 uncultured Corynebacterium sp.
ACATCTTCGCCGTAGAGACGGATGCTCTCTGTGGCGTGCTCGTGCGGAACCGGACCGTTGGAGTACTTCAACACGAACCGGTCCAGGTTCAGGTTCTTTACTGTCCGGGCGATTTTCTTCGCCACGGTCTCCGGCGAGCCGACGTACAGGGAGCCGTGGTCGAGCTCCATGTTGAACTGCCCGTTGCTCGGCGCCGGCCAGCCGCGTTCGGCGCCGATCTGTCGTTGCTGCGTCTTCCAGTCCTCAAAGATCCGCTCGCGGGCCTCCGCGTCCGTCGCCGCCACCAGTCCAGGGGAGTGCACGCTGACCGGCCCCCGCGGGTGCCCCAGCTGCTCGTTGGCGCGGTGATAAAGATCGACGTAGGTCTTGAAGTACATGGGGTTGCCGCCGATGACGGCGATCGCGAGGCCGAAGCGCTGCTGGGCCGCGCGCAGCGCTGACTTAGGGTTGCCGCCGACGGCTACCCAGGCGGGCAGAGGGGTGGCGGTCGGTGGGTGCGGGCGTTGTTCGCTTATCGACGCCCGCGTGGTCCCCTCCCAGCACACCGGCTCATCGTCGCGGTCGGCGTCAAGGATCGCGCGCAGCAGGTCGAGCTTCTCCTCGAAGAGCACCTCGTAGTCGCTGAGCTCGAAACCAAACAGGGGAAAAGACTCGGTGAAGGATCCACGCCCCACGGTCAGCTCCGCGCGGCCGTTCGAAATGGCGTGCAGTGAGGAGAAGCGCTCGAAGACGCGCACCGGATCATCCGAGGACAACACGACCACCGAGGGGCCGAGCCGGATGCGTTCGGTGCGGGAGGCGATCGCCGCGAGAACGACGTCCGGAGCGGAGACCGCGTAGTCGGGGCGGTGGTGTTCGCCGACGCCGAAGAAATCCACGCCGACCTTCTCTGCCAGAACCGCTTCCTCGATGACGTTGCGGATGACCTGGTCCGCCGGCAACAGGCCCCCGGTCGGGGAACGGGTGAGGTCGCCAAACGTGTCCAGGCCGAAGGTCAGAGGCGTCGCCGATGTTAGTGTCATGCCAACAACAGCATGCGTGGGCCACGTTTTATTCCCCGACCTCCGGCAGGACGCCTGCCTGGCGGAGAGCCTTCAGCCGCGCCGCCAAGCGCCGCGGCCGCTGTCCTGCGCGGGTGCCGGTGTCGCCGGTGCGCTCCACGTGCAGCTGCCCGAAGCGGCGTAGCAGGAGATCGTCGATGAGCCTGACCTGCCCCGGGCGGAAACGGTAGGTCAACGCCTTGTTCAGCGCGGCGATGTCGTCGTCGTTGAGCAACTCCGTCAACTGCGCCACCGTCGTGACGCCGTTGGCGGTCAGCAGCTCCTCCAACCACGGGTAGTGCTCGGAGCGCGACGGCGGGAAGCGGTTGCCCACCAACACAGCCAGGATGCCGGGCAGGGTCTCCGCCGACAACGCCACGTCGCCGGGGCCGTCGCCGCTGCTCTTGGGGCTTTTCAACGCGGCGATCTGGTCGAATTGCTGGTCCGCCAGCTCAATCAAGCCCGCAGCCAAAGTGAAGGCGCGGTCGACCTGCGGATCCAGCGGGGTGGAACCGCGCTTGTAGCGGATGTCGTGCTCGAACTCGGCCCACGCGTGCTGCAGCACGGTGCGCACCTGCACCTCGAAGTGCAGGCCCGCGTACTCGGTCAGGTCCTCGAAATCTTCGGTGACCTCCAGCACCAGATGGTGCGAGCCGTAGCCGAAACCGCCGGCGATGCGGGTTTCCGCGGCCTTGTCCACGCTGCGCAGAACCGAGAAAGACTCACCCAAGGCGTCCAGGGTCACCGGGATCTCCGTGGAGTGGAACACCGTGACCCGCACGCCGATGATGTCGTGGATGTCGGCCAGCGGATTCGGATAGACCAGGGAACCGTCCGCCCGCTTCTTGCGTGCCTTGGCCTTCAAAGACCGCCAAGACTTGGCGCGGGCGGAAACACGGTCGAAAGTGACGCCGGCGTCGGAGAGGAGGTCTTCGATGGCGTCGGCGAAATCTTCCGCGGCAGTCGGGTGGGCGCGCAGCCACTCGTGGTAGCGGCTGCCCAGCAGACTGATGGACTGGGTGACGTCAGAGGTTGGTTCGGGCATCGCCCCTTAATTTACCTTCCCCGAGATTTAGACGTAGGACGCCTCAATCCGATCGGAGACCAACAAGGCGGTGGGGAAGAGGTTGAACACCTCGGCGACCGGGACAGTGCCCTCGAAACTCTGGCCGGTCAACCGGTCGGTCCAGGTGCCCTCCGGCAGGGTCAGCGTGGTGTCCAGCCACCCGTCGCGGCTGGCCAACTTGAGCGGCCGACGCGTCGCCAGGGCGATCACCGCAAGCCCTTCGGTGCCCGGGGAGTCCGCGAAGCCGCGGGCCAAGCCGATCAGGTAGCGGTCCGAGGGGCCCTCGGCGGACACGGCTTGGTGGGTGCCGTCGATGAACAGGCCGCTGAGCAGCTTGCGCGTCTTCAACGCCTCGTGCACCACGTGCTGTTTGACCCGGTCGGGGTTGGCTTCGATGTGGAGGTAGGGGCGCTGTTCCAGGGCGGGTTCCCCGGCTTCTTCGGCCGCCGCGCGGGCTGCTGCGGCCTCCGCCCGCCAGTCCACCCCTTCGCACAGTTGCTCCAGCGACTGGCTGCGGGCGGTGTAGTCGATGAAACGACGGTTGTCCGGGTCGACCAGGGAGTCGTCGAAGAACTCCTGGCCCTGGTAGGTGTCCGGCACGCCGGGGCCGATCAGCTGCAGCATCTTGCGTCCCAGGGACACGCTCAACGCGCCGCGGTGCAGCGGCTGGATGAAGGTGGTGATCATGGAAGTCACCGGCCCGTCGATCAGCGCGTCGATCCAGTCGATCACGGAACGCTCGAAAGCCTCGTCCGGATCGAACCAGGTGGTGCGCAGGCTGGCTTCGCGCATGGCCTTGATGGCGTAGTCGTGCAGACGCTGGCGCAGGGCGTCGGAGACCTGCCCGTCGGCGGGCCAGACCCCGAGGATGTTCTGGAAGAGAAAGAGCCCGGTCACCGAGTCCGGGGCCGGCACCTGGGCGGTGACCCGGCGCACCAGCTCCGCGAAGTCCTGCGGCGTCTCCGTCAGTTCGATGATGCGGGCGCGGACGTCCTCGGAGCGCTTCGTGTCGTGGGTCGACAGGGTCGTCATCGCCTGCGGCCACAGGTTCGCGCGCTCCTGCTGCAGCAGGTGGAACTCCGCGGCGGAGACGCCGAAGCTGCCCGGCGCGCCGCCGACCTCCTGGAGTGCGACGAGGCGGCTGGCGCGGTAGAAGGTGGTGTCTTCGACGCCTTTGGCCATGACGGCGCCGCAGACCTGGGCGAAGCGGACTTTGGCTTCGCCGTTGGCCAGCAGGGCGGCGGAGATCAGGTCGAGGGCGTCGCTGCGGGAGGGAAAGCGCCTGCCCATGTCGGCGATGACGGAGGCGGTCACCCGGGACAGGGAGATGTAGTCTGCGCGGTAGACGGGGATGGCGGCGACGAGTTCGACGATGGTGAGTTTGAGTTGTTCTTCGGTGACGAAGCGGCCGGCGGTGGAGAAGTTGTCGCGGCGGATGGCGCGGGCTAAGCGGCGGACTTCGGCGTCGAGTTCGGTGGTGGCGACTTGGCGCTTGAGCTGTTGTTCGGCTGCGTCGACGGTGGCGCGGTCCCAGGTGGAGCCGGTCAGTTGCAAGGAGAGCATGCTCATGGTGTCTTCGGCGCCGCGGTTGATGAACACGCCGTCGAGTTCGCGCAGCGCGTCGTAGCCGGTGGTGCCGTCGACCGCCAGGCGCGGGTCGAGCGGTTCGGTCTCGCCGAGGATTTTTTCGACGAGCAGCCAGCGGTCGGGGCCGACGAGGTCGCGCAGCCGGTTGAGGTATTCGAAGGGGTCGGACAACCCGTCCGGGTGGTCGACGCGGACGCCGTCGATGAGGTCTTCGGCGATCAGTTGGCGCAGCACCCGGTGGGTGTGCTCGAAGACGAGGGGGTCTTCTTGGCGCACGCCG
>CALZCR010000222.1 GCA_945631445.1 uncultured Corynebacterium sp.
CTGCTGGCCCGCGCCGCGGCCACCGCGCCCCGCCTTACCCGATCCAAAGGACACTGAAGACAATGACGAAGAACACCCCGCGCACGGCCGTCGTGATCGGAGCCGGCGTCGCCGGCTTGGCGACGGCGGCGTTGCTCGGCAAAGAAGGCCTGCAGGTGACCGTCGTCGAACGCGGCGATTCCGTCGGCGGTCGCTCCGGCAACCTGGACGTCGACGGCCACGACGGTTTCCGCTGGGACACCGGGCCGTCCTGGTATCTCATGCCGGACGCCTTCGACCACTTTTACCGGCTGTTGGGCACCACCACCTCCGAGCAGCTCGACTTGGTCGACCTCGCCCCGGCATACCGGCTCTTCCCCGAGGGCGATGAGCCCGTGGACGTGCCCAGCGGCGTCGAAGAAGCCGCGGCGCTGTTTGAGTCCATCGAATCCGGGGCGGGGCAGAAGCTACGCGAGTACCTCGACAGCGCCGGGGACACCTACCGCATCGCGCTCGAACGTTTCTTGTACACGACCTTCTCTTCCCCGATCCCGTTTCTGCACCGCGACGTGCGCGAAAGGCTCGGCTCGCTGGCCCAGCTGTTGACCCGTTCCTTGGAGAGCTTCGTCAACGAACGCTTCACCGACCACCGCCTGCGACAGATCCTGACCTACCCGGCGGTGTTCCTGTCCTCCCAGCCGAAGAAGATCCCGTCGCTGTATCACCTGATGAGCCACACCGACCTGGTCCAAGGCGTGCGCTACCCGCTCGGCGGGTTCACCGCCGTCGTCCACTCCTTCCATAAGCTGGCGCTCGAGCAGGGCGCGCAGTTCCAGCTCGACACCGAGGTCACCGCGATCACCACCGCCAAAGAAGGGCGCAAGGCGCGGGCCACGGGCGTGCGCGTGCGGCGTGCCGACGGCGTCGTGGAGGAGATCACCGCCGACATCGTCGTCTCCGGCGCGGATCTGCACCACACCGAAACCCACCTGCTGCCCCCGGCGCTGCGCACCTACCCGGAGAAGTGGTTCTCCACCCGCGACCCGGGCCTGGGCACGGTGCTGGTCATGGCGGGCGTGAAGGGCAAGCTCCCGCAGCTGGCGCACCACAACCTGTTGTTCAGCCGCGACTGGTCCGAGGATTTCGCGGCAGTCTTCGACGGACCGGTCGACAGCCGACCGCTGGACGCCTCCCAGTCGATCTACGTCTCCATGCCCTCGGCCACTGATCCGGACGTCGCCCCGGAAGACCACGAGAATCTCTTCATCCTCGTGCCCGTGCCCGCGGAAGAGCAGATCGGCCACGGCGACGCCTACCGGGAGAGCGCCTCCCCGCGCGTCGAAGCCATCGCCGACGCCGCGATCGCGGAGCTCGCCGACTGGGCCGGCGTCCCGGATCTCGCGGAGCGCATCGTGGTCACAAAGACCCTCGGTCCGGCGGACTTCGCCGAGCGTTACCACGCGTGGCGCGGCGGCTCCATCGGACCCGGCCACGAACTGCGTCAGTCCGCTTTCCTCCGCGGCAAGAACGTCTCCGGCAAGGTCGACGGCCTGTACTACGCGGGCGCCACCACGGTGCCCGGCGTCGGTGTGCCCATGTGCCTGATCTCCGCGGAAAACGTGGTCAAACGCATCAATGGCGACACCAGCCCGGGACCGACGCCGGAGAACGGAGTCGCCCGTGCTTGAGTCCCTCCTCCCGTTCGCCTACCTCATCGTCCTGCTGGCCACGATCGGCTGCATGGTGCTGTGCGACTGGCGCTGGAAACTCGCCTTCTTCCTCGACGCCCGCCGGGCCACGGTGCTCTCGCTGGTGGTGGTGGCGGCGTTTCTGCTCTGGGACGCCTTCGGCATCATGACCGGCTCCTTCTTCCGCGGCGGATCCGAGTACATGACGGGGGTCATCCTGGCCCCGGAGATGCCGATCGAGGAACCGATTTTCCTGTTTTTCCTGACCTATCTGACCATCAACCTCACCTCGGGTGCGCGCCTGCTCCTCGACGCCCGCGAGAGGAGCAACGCATGAGCTACCTGCTGATCAGCCTGCCCTTTCTCATCGTCGCCGTGGTGCTGTGGGTGCTGCGCCGACACACCGCGCCCCGGCAGCTGCAGGTCACCGCGCTCGTGGCGGCGGTCCTGCTCGTGCTCACCGCCATTTTCGACAACCTCATGATCTGGGCGGAACTCGTCGGCTACGGCGACGCGCAGCGCCTCGGCCTGCAGGTCGGTCTCGTGCCCGTCGAGGACTTCTTCTATCCTGTCTTCGTCGCGCTGATCGTCCCGGCGTTTTGGCCCGGCCGGAAGCCGGACAGGAAGAAGGCCGACTCGTGAACCTCATCTCCGGCATACTTTCTGCTTCTCGGCCGATCAGCTGGGTCAACACGGCTTTTCCCTACGGTGCGGCCTACCTGCTCTCCGGCGGCTCGTTGGACTGGCTGTTCTGGGTCGGCGTCCTGTTCTTTTTGATCCCGTACAACATCGCCATGTACGGCATCAACGACGTCTTCGACTACGAGTCCGACATCCGCAACCCACGCAAGGGCGGCGTGGAGGGCGCGGTGCTGCCCAAGAAGATGCATGCTCCGTTGCTCTGGGCCTCGGTGCTCACGACCGTGCCCTTTCTCGTCGTCATGTACGCAGCCGGCACCGTCTCTTCCGCAGTATGGTTGACCGTGGCGATGGCCGCGGTCATCGCCTATTCGGCTCCGCGCCTGCGCTTCAAGGAGCGCCCCGTCCTGGACTCGGTGACGTCTTCGACGCACTTCTTCGCCCCCGCCTTGGTCGGCGCCACGATCACCGCCGGAGAGGTCAGCCTCTACTTCTGGTTCGGCGCCGTGGCCTTCTTCCTGTGGGGCATGGCCAGCCACGCCCTCGGCGCGGTCCAGGACGTCAAGGCCGACCGTGAGGGCGAGTTGAGCTCCATCGCCACGGTTCTCGGCGCACGTTTGACCACGCGCCTGTCCGCGGCGGCGTATCTGGTGGCGGCGGTGCTCGTCTTCTTCATCCCGCCCCCGGCGTGGATAGTGGGCGTCGCCGGCCTGGGATACGTTGCCAACACCCTGCGGTTCTGGAACATCACCGACGAGACCTGCGAGGACGTCAACCGTGCTTGGCGGGTGTTCTTGTGGCTGAATTACCTCGTCGGAGCCATCGTCACGATCTGCCTGGCGTCGGTCTACCTTGGCTGACCCGGTGCGGGGTCGGGGGCGACGGCCTCAAATACCTTCAGGGGCAGGGGAGCGCTAGACTTTTGCCCCATGACACCTGCAGACCTCGCCACACTGATCAAGGAGACCGCCACCGCGGTGCTCGAAGCGCACGACCTCGACTCCGGCGTCGTCCCGGACGTCGTCACGGTGGAGCGCCCGCGCAATCCTGAGCACGGCGATTACGCCACCAACCTGGCCATGCAGGTGGCCAAGAAGGCGGGCGTCAACCCCCGCGAGCTCGCCGGTTGGCTGACCGAGGCGCTGGCGGAGAACGACGCCATCGACGTCGCCGACGTCGCCGGCCCGGGCTTCATCAACATCCGTCTCGCCGCCGCCGCCCAAGGCGACATCGTGGGCAAGATCCTCGCCGCCGGCGATGACTTCGGCACCTCGGAGATCTACGCCGGCCAGAAGATCAACCTGGAGTTCGTCTCCGCGAACCCGACCGGACCGATCCACCTCGGCGGCACCCGCTGGGCCGCCGTCGGCGACTCCCTCGGGCGCATCCTCGAGGCCGCCGGCGCCGAGGTCACCCGCGAGTACTACTTCAACGACCACGGCGGCCAGATCGACCGCTTCGCCCGCTCCTTGGTCGCGGCCGCCCAGGGCCAGCCGACGCCGGAGGACGGCTACGGCGGCGACTACATCGAGCAGATCGCCACCCGCGTGGTAGAGCAGCAGCCGGGCGCCCTCGACGGCGACGCCGCCACCGTCCAGGAGACCTTCCGCGCCGCCGGCGTGGACATGATGTTCGAG
>CALZCR010000223.1 GCA_945631445.1 uncultured Corynebacterium sp.
CGCGGGGACAAAAGGCCGACGGCGCGTCCTGGCCGTGACGGGGACACAGCGTCCCGGTGGGGCGCCGGTCCGCCCGCTTATCTGACATAATGTACATTATCGGACAATTTGACCTGCAGGTTTATTGCAGCCAATTTGCGGCCCGAGGCACGTTGCCACGCTTTTACAGTGAGCTTCATGCAGCCCCATATCGCCCGTGCCGGACTCGCCGTCGACGCCGCCCGCGTCGCGTTCGGCGCACCGTCCGCCGGGCCCGGCGGACGGTGCGGACGTCGAGAAGTTTCTTCTCCCCGAACAAGCGACTGGCCCCGCGAGCAAGATCTGCTCGCGGGGCCAGTGTTCTCAGAGTGCCGATTTTCTCAGGTTTCGAGGTGTGTGCGCTTAAGCCTCACGCCTGCGCCCCCAAAGTCCGTTTGTGTGTGATTTTTTCTGGGGCGGGAACCCGCTTTAATTTCGTCACGTGACGTTAATCGGCGGGGTTTCCTTGACCATCTTTGCCGAGGGCCACCCGGATGTTGATTTTCCCCTCGTCCGCGATGTCTGCGGCGATCATCTCCGGCGACTCCACGCCGTATTCGTTGCGGTCGATGACCACGTCGCCAGAGACGACGATGAGATCGCCGTCCCGGAGAACCTGGAAAGGCTGCACGACGTCATTCGTGTTGCCCTTGATGGTCAACTCACCGGTCAGCTCCACCTCGCCGAGGGTGCCGTCATCCGGAACTTCCGAGAGGTCGGCCGGCTCGGTGATCTCGAAGGTGGCCTCCGGGTAATCGTGGGTCTCCAGCAGCTTGTTGCGCACGTTCTCGTCGCGCACGTCCCGGTCGGTGACGATGTTGGTCAGGTCGACCACGATCTCGCCGGCGGTCAACGTGCCTTCCTCAATGGTCACGGCGCCGGAGACGTCCTGGGTGGAGCCAGATGTGCGGGTGCGCTCCCCCGGCAGCACTTCCTCGAACGTGAATCCGACCGAGGAGGTGTTTGGCGGGCGCCCCTGGATGACCGCCCATTCTCCGTCGACGTCGGTGGTGGCCGGCTCGGCGGTCTCGGCGTTGACGGGTTCGGTGCGCACGCCGGGGCCCATCACCAACGCGACGACCATGGGAACTAGGGCGAATAGCGCCAGGCCGACGATCAGAACGGAAAATACCGTGATCACCAGCTTCTGGTTCATCAGGAGCTTTTTCATTCTTACCTCAGTTTCTCAATACGTTTGGCCAGGTGAACCAGCTCGTCGCATAATTCTCGGATGTCGGCCGCGGGGGCGCCTTCCGAGCTGGCGGTGGCGATGTCCTCCGCGGCGCAGCGGAGTTCAAACAGCTCGTCCTTCAAAAGCCGGTATCGGTCTGGCTGCATGATAACCGAATCGGACGGAATTGTGGAGCCCGATAGGGAAATACTATTCCTTTGGGTGTATGCCCGCTGCCGGCACGAGGCTCGGCAAAACTTCCGCGGCCGCCCCCGGCCGCTCTGCGCAATCTCCACGCCACACCAGGCGCACGTCGCAGGAGTAGCATTCACACCCGATATCCTAGCCCACGGGAACAAACACTCCCCTATCCGCGTTATACTATTAGATCTAGACTCCACTTCCACTGAAAGGGATGATGACGCATGGCAGACCGCGTTCTCCGTGGCAGCCGAATGGGCGCCGTCAGCTACGAGACGGATCGTGACCACGATCTCGCTCCGCGCCAGATGGTCAAGTACCGCACCCCCTCGGGCGAAATCTTCGACGTGCCGTTTGCTGACGACGCCGAGATCCCCGAGGAGTGGCTGTGCAAGAACGGCCAGGTGGGCACCCTCGTGGAGGGTGAGGGCGTTGAATCGAAGCCGGTGAAGCCACCGCGTACGCACTGGGACATGCTCCGTGAGCGTCGCACCATCGAAGAGCTCGACGTCCTCCTCGAGGAGCGGCTGGACACGTTGCGCAAGAAGCGCCGCGCCGCCGCCCGTCTCCTAAAGGAGCAGCAGGAAGCCGAGGCCGCCGCGAAGTAATCCGGCCGGAGAAAAAGAAAAGCGCAGGGATTTCCCTGCGCTTTTCTCGTTGCTGTGCCTGGTTTATTTCTGGAGTTTCCGGTTGAGCTCGTACTTCGTCAGCTTGCCGAGCTCACGGGCCAGCTCAGAGACGAACGTCGCCGCGTCTTTGGCCTTGTCCCCCATCCCCGCCAGCGGGGAACGACGGTATTCGTAGGCCGCCAGCCGGCCCAGCTCAGAGGCCAGCGCTGTGGCCTGGGAGCCGTGGTGCTGAGCGCCCCACTTGGTGACCTCCACCAACGAATCCTTGACGAAGCTGCCGTCCAGCTTGGACTCCCCGAGTGCGCGCTCGGTAAAAGTGATCGGCACCTCCCGGACGTCGAAACCGGCCTCGACCGCGCGGTAAGCGAGATCCACCTGGAAGATATACCCGGCGTCGGAGAGCTCGGCCAGGTCGATGCCTTCCAGGACCTCCCGGCGGATCGCCCGGTAACCGGCGGTCATGTCGGTCAGGCCCGTGCCCAGCGCCACCGAGATATAGAGGTTGCCGCCCTTGGACAGCATGAAACGGTCGCGCGGCCAGTCCACGACCTTGCCGCCGGGAACGTAGCGGGAGCCGATGACCATGTCCGCGCCGTCCTCGATCTGGTCCAGCAGGCGGTGCAGCTCTTCCGGGGCGTGAGAGCCGTCGGCGTCCATCTGGCAGAGGACGTCATAGCCGCGCTCCGTGCCCCACTCGAAACCGGCGAGGTAAGCGCCCAGCAGGCCGTCTTTCTTCGTGCGGTGCAGGACGTGAATCTGCTCGTCGTCGGCGGCGATCTCGTCGGCTTTATTACCCGTGCCGTCGGGGGAATTGTCGTCGACGACGAGGACGTCGACCTGCGGCGCTGCGTCACGGACTCTCCCCGTGATCAGCGGGAGGTTCTCCAGCTCGTTGTAGGTCGGGATGATGACCAAAGTGCTGGGATTGTTCACGGCTATTCGCTCCTTAGAGACCTGCGACGGTTCGTCCACCAGGCGGCAAGCACGAGGAACAAACCAATAATTATCAGGGCCAACTCTACCTTCTCCCCGTGGCGGACGGCGAACGTCACCGAATCCCGCAACGGCAGCGTCTCCTGCAGGACGTCGGGCTCGAACAAGTCGGTGTCCTGCGTGACGGTCCCGTCCGGGTGGACGATCGCGGAGGTCCCGGAGGTGGCGGCGACCACGACGGCACGGTCGGTTTCAATGGCGCGGAACCGGCTCATCGCCAACTGCTGATAGGTCTGGTTGGTGAAGCCGAAGGTCGCGTTATTCGTCGGCGTCGTCAGAAGCTGGGCCCCGTCGAGCACCGCCGTGCGGTAGGCGGGGTCGTAGGCGACCTCGTAACAGGTGGCCACGCCGACGGGCAGGCCACCCATGTCGACTACGCCGTTGCCGTCGCCGGGGACGAAGTTGCCGGCGTAGTCCACGAGCTCGGAAAAGTTACGGAAGAAGTCGCGGTAGGGCATCCATTCGCCGAAGGGGACGAGGAAACGCTTGTGGTGGTCCTCCCCCGGCCCGGTGACCGGGTCGAAGACCTGCATGGTGTTGTAGGTGCCGTCCTCGGCGCCGGTGATGGTGCCCACCAACACCGGGGCGTCGATGGCCTGCACCGCCTCGTCGACGATGGCGCCGGCCTCCTCGTTGGTCAACGGGTTGACGTCGGAGGAGTTCTCGGGCCAGAACACCAGGTCGGGCTCTGCCCCGGAATCGGCCAATTCCTCGGTGACGCGGGCGTGGTTGCGCAGCACGGCGCGTTCCTGGGCCTGGGTGTCCAGGCCCATGCGCGGGACATTGCCTTGGACGGCGGCGACGTCGGCGAAGCCGACGGTTGTGCCCGGGCGGTTGACCCCGACGCCCGCGATGAGTCCGAGGCCCAACGGGGCGATGACCGCGGCAGCGGCGACGACCCGGGTGCGTCGGCAA
>CALZCR010000224.1 GCA_945631445.1 uncultured Corynebacterium sp.
GACGAGCAGGCAGGACAGGTAGATGAGGTTGAACTCGAGGGTGCGCGCCAGGTTGCCGGCGGTGAACAGCTCCAGGATGAAGGCGCCGAGGGCGGAGAGGGCGCCGGCGAGGGCGGCGGGGACGACGCCGAAACGTCGATAAGCGAAGGCCGCGAAGACCAGCTCGGCGCCGAGTCCCTGGGCGACGCCCGAATACAGGGTGCCGATGCCCCACACGTTGCCGAGCAGCGCGGAGACGATGGCGGCGAGCAATTCGACGAACAGCGCCGCGCCGGGTTTGCGGATCACCAGCCCGCCGATGACGCCGCCGAGCAGCCACGGGCCGGCGAACAGTCCGCCGAGCCCCGGGGTCAGGGAGTCCAGGGCCAGGAAAGCGAAGTAGCCGGTGTAGTTCCAGAGGAAAAAGATCAGCCCGCAGGCCACTCCCAGGACGGCGGCGATCACGACGTCGACGACGCGCCATCTCTTGACTCGTTGCGGGGCAGGGTTGACGGCCATGGTGGTCTTCCTTCCTAGCGCCGGTGCTAACCGGATCAGGTTCGACGGTTCGCCTTGTCGCGGCGTCTCAGCCCGGACTCGCACCGGGTACCCGTGGGATCGAAGAGATATTCTAGCCCACGGAAAAATCGACCCCCGAACTGGTGGTTTGGCCCGGGAAATATAAATGGCCGACGGGTTGAGCTGCGTTTTCCCCCTTACTCCTTGCGGCGCCGAGTGATTTTCAGTTCGCTCGGTGTCAAGAGCGAGACGAAATCATAAGGAGCACACGATGCGAGTTGCCCTCATCGGCGCCACGGGCAACACCGGAACCGCGGTGTTGCGCGCCCTCAAAGACACGCCGGAAGTCACCGAGATCATCGGCGTCGCCCGCCGGCTGCCCGACCCCGACACCGAGCCCTACGCAGACTGTCTGTGGAAGTCCGTGGACATCGGGGCCAGCACCGACACCCCCGAAGCCGGGGAAGAAGTCATCGCCGAACTCGCCGAGCTTTTCGACGGCTGCGACGCCGTCATCCACTTGGCCTGGCTCATCCAGCCCAACGATCGACGCGACATGCTGCGACGCGTCAACGTCACCGGCACCGAAAGAGTCGCCGAAGCCGTGGCCCGGGCCGGCGTCCCCCACCTCGTGGTCGCCTCCTCCCTCGGCGCCTACGGGCCCGACCCCGCCCGGCAAGAACGCTCCGACGCCCCTCCCGCCGCCCGGGATGAGAGCTGGTCGGTCACCGGCGTCCCCGGCTCCCATTACAGCGAAGACAAAGCCGATCAAGAACGCGCCCTGGACGCCTTTGGTGAGCGTCACCCGGAGGTCACGGTCACCCGCCTGCGCCCCGCCCTGATCTTCCAGGGGCTCGCGGCCTCTGAAATTCAGCGTTATTTCCTCGGCGAATGGTTGCCCCTGCAGGCGCTCAAGGCCGGGGACCTGCCCGGCTTGCCCGTACCGTCGAACCTGTTCGTGCAGGCGGTCCACGCCGACGACGTCGGGCGGGCGTATGCCGCCGCGGTCGTCCACCGCCTCCCCGGCGCCTTCAACATCGCCGCCGACGACATCCTGGGCCCCCAGGAACTGGCGGACATCCTCGACCACGGCCGCGTGATCCCGATGCCCGCCGCCGTCGCCCGCGCCGCCTTGGCCGCCGCCCACAAAACTGGCGCCGTCCCCGCCGACCCGGGCTGGATCGACATGGCCATGAACGTGCCCATGCTCGACTCCTCCCGCGCCCGCGAGGAACTGGGCTGGCGGCCCACCCGCTCCGCGGCCGACGCGCTGGCCGAGCTGCTCGAGGGCCTGGTCGAGGGCCGCGGCCACAACTCCCCGCCGCTGCAGCCGCGCGACCTCAACGACGCCGACGTCCCCGAGGTATCTGAGCCCGCCGCCCGCGGCGCCGAGGCCGGAGAGCCGACCGACCCGGGCATCTCCGAGGACATCGTGGAAGACATTCTCGGGCTATACGTCTCCGACCACCTCACCGGCGCCACCGCGGGAGCCAACCGCATCGAACGCATGGCCAACGACTTCGTCGACACCCCCGTCTACCCGTTGCTGGCGCAGGTCGCCCTCGAGATCAAAGCCGAACGCACTTTCCTGCGCAACCTGATCCACGACCTCGACATCAAACAGCGCCGCTACCGCCAGGCCACCGCCTGGGTCGGCGAGCGGGCCGGACGCCTGAAGTTCAACGGCCGCGTGGTGGAACGCTCCCCCATGACGATGCTGCTGGAGACCGAACTCATGCGCGGGGCCATCACCGCCAAACGAGGCGGCTGGCTGACGCTGCGCGCCAATGCGGAAGACCTCGGCCTCGACCCGGACGTGTTCACCGACCTGGTCACGGCCGCGGACAAACAACTCGACTCATTAGAGCGCGTACATGAGTACGCTCGGGGCAGGGCCTTCCGCGAGGATCGACGGATCTACCGCGAAGAGTCCTGACACCCCACTGAAAAACACCCGTCATAAGGAGACACGACAATGACTGACCCGAACCGCTCCACCCCGAACCCGGCCGCACCGGACCACCGCGACGAGAACGACGCCCAGGACGCGCCGAAGAGCCCGGACCAGAACGTCGAAGACGTCGCAGCGGCCAAGAAGGCCGAAGCCGGCAACGCCAACAAAAACCCCAAGAAGGAGGACGCGGACACCCTGGACGACGACGAGCTCGCCGACGAGCAGGGCGAAGAGTCCTTCCCCGCCTCCGACGCGCCGGCCAACTACTAGAGCGAGCCGACCATGACGACCTCCACCGCAGATGACCTCGCCGCCCGCATCGGCCAGCTGGCGCAGGCGGCCGGCATCGAGGTCGCGGTGGCCGAATCACTCACCGGCGGCTCCCTGTCCAGCCGCCTGGCCGCCGCCCCCGACTCCTCCACCTGGTACGCCGGGGGCGTCGTGGCCTACGAGACCCGCGTCAAATACGAGGTGCTCGGCGTTCCCGACGACCACCCCGTCGTGACCGAAGAAGCCGCCGCCGCCATGGCCACGGGCGTCGCGGAGCTCCTGCGCGCCGCCGCCACCGTGGCGGTCACCGGCGCCGGCGGGCCGGAGCCGCAGGAAGGCCAACCGCCGGGCACGGCCTGGGTGGCGGTCTGTCTGCACGGGAAGATCACCACCGAACTGCACCACTTCGCCGGCGAACCCGCCGCGATCGTGGAAAAAACCCAGCTGCAGGCGCTGCGCTCCCTGCACGACCGGCTGGAGCGGGAGGAAGAACAGCCGTGAAAGCACTGACCTGGCAAGGCAAACGCAAAGTCAGCGTGGAAACCGTCCCCGACCCGAAGATCGAAGCCGCCAACGACGCGATCATCGAAGTCACCTCCACCGCCATCTGCGGGTCAGACCTGCACCTCTACGAGGTCCTCGGCCCCTTCATGGAACCCGGCGACGTCATCGGGCACGAACCCATGGGCCGCGTCGTCGAAGCGGGCCCGTCCTCGAACCTTTCGGAAGGCGACCGCGTGGTCGTCCCCTTCACCATCGCCTGCGGCAGCTGCTGGATGTGCGACCGCGGCCTGTACTCCCAGTGCGAGACCACCCAGGTCAAGGAGTACGGCTCCGGTGCCAAGCTCTTCGGCTACTCCAAGCTCTACGGCTCCGTGCCCGGGGCTCAGGCCGAGTACTTGCGCGTGCCCCACGCCGACTTCGGCCCCATCAAGGTCGGCGAGGACCTGCCGGACCACCGCTACCTCTTCCTCAGCGACGTATTGCCCACCGCCTGGCAGGCCGTGCAATACGCCCAGGTCGGGGAAGGCGACTGCCTCGCGGTCTTCGGCCTGGGACCCATCGGGCAGATGTGTGCGCGCATCGGCCGCCACCTCGGCGCCCGGGTCTTCGGCGTCGACCCGGTCCCCGAGCGCCGCGCCATGGCCGCCCGCCACGGCGCCAGGGTCTTCGACTACCCCGACGAGACCAACGACGCCATCC
>CALZCR010000225.1 GCA_945631445.1 uncultured Corynebacterium sp.
GATGACCGTCGTCTCATGCGCTGCGGCGAAGGCGCGGCCCTGCTCGATCGCTTCCTCCAGGCTGGTGGCCTCAGCGGCGCCGGTCAACGTGGCCAGCTCCGGGAGGTTCGGGGTGACGACGTCGACCCGGGTGGCGAGCTCGCGGACGGCTTCCTCGGCCTCTTGCGCCAGGAGACGGTCACCGCTGGTGGCGACCATGACCGGGTCGAGGACGACCACGGCGTCCGGCACTCGCTGGAGGAACTCGGAGACCACCTGCGTGACCTCCGCGCTGCCGAGCATGCCGATCTTGACCGCGTCGACCGCGACGTCGGAGACGACGGATTCGAGCTGCTCGCGTAGAAAATCGATCGGTGGGGTGTGGATCGATTGCACGCCGGTGGTGTTCTGGGCGACCAGCGCGGTGACCACGCTCATGCCGTAGCCGCCGGCGGCGCCGATGGCCTTCACATCGGCTTGGATCCCGGCTCCGCCGGTCGGGTCGGTGCCGGCGACGGACAAAATACGGGGAATCAACGGTATGCCTCTTTCAATAATTCTCGGGCGGCGGCCGCGGGGTCGGCGGCGCCCATGATCGCGGAGACGACGCAGATGCCGTCGACCCCGTGGATGGTGTGGGCGTTGGCGGCGTCGACGCCGCCGATGGCCACGGTGGCCATGTCTTCTGATCGGGCCGCCCAAGCCGCGACGGCCTCCGGCCCGACCCCGGCCGGCGCGTTGGTTTTGGTGGTGGTCGAATACACCGGCCCGAGTCCCAGGACGTCCGGTCGGCGCCCGGGGAGCGCGAGTGCGGCGTCCAGCTCTGCGTCGGAGCCGACGGACAGCCCGATCATCTGCTCCTCATGGAGGAGCTCGCGGGCTTGGACGTAGGAGAGGTCATCCTGGCCGATGTGCAGGTGGGTGCGAAATTCTGCGGCGATGTGCGCGCGGTCGTTGAGAAACAGCGGCACCTCGCCGAGGATCTCGAGCAGCTGCTCGGTGGTGCGGCGAAACTCGTCGTCGCCGGCGTGTTTGTCGCGCAACTGGACGACGCTGACCCCGCCGTCGAGGGCTTGGGCCACGGTCTCCACGACGTCGCCGCCGCCGATGACCGGGTCAGTGACCAGGTACAGGCTCCAGTCGACGGGGCTCATCGGGTCTCCTCCACGCTGGTCAATTCCCGCATGCGCTCCGGGGTGACGGCGGCGATGGCATCGAGCCAGGCGACGGCGAAAGACCCCGGACCGTGCGCCGTCTCCGCGGCGATCTGGGCGGCGGCGCCCAGATGCGCGTGCGCGGTGACGACGGCGTCGTGCGGGTCCACGTCGAGGCTGACGTACGCGGCGCAGAGCGCCCCGAGCGAGCAACCCGTGCCGATGACCTGCTGCAACATGGGCACCCCGGAAGTCAGCCAGGTGCTGCGCCCGGCAGAGACGATCAGGTCTCGGTCACCGGTGACGGCCACGACGCCGCCGGTGCGCTCGGCGAGGTTGGCCGCGGCGTCGAACGCGTCCTCGACGCCGATGGTGGCGTCCACGCCGCGGGCGGTGTCTCCCAGGCCGGCCAAGGCGACGACCTCAGAGGCGTTTCCGCTGATCACGTCAGGCTTCTCGGCGATAATGGAGGAGCAGAAATCACCGACGGCGTTGGGAGCTCCGGCGCCGATGGGGTCCAGCACCCACGGGGCGCCCGCTTCCCGGGCGCCGCGGATAGCTTCGCGGGAAGCGACGTATTTCGCGGCGTGGGGAGTTCCGGTGTTGACCAGTACCGCGGAAGAGTTCCTCGCGAACGCCGCGGCGTCTTCCGGGGCGTCGAGCATGGCGGGGGAGGCGCCGGCGGCCAACAAGACGTTGGCGGTGGTCTGCATGACGACTTGGTTGGTCAGACAGTGGACCAACGGATTTTCTTGACGCAGCAAATCTGCATGACGATATAAGCGTTCCAAAGACAATTCCTTCGCTAGTGCTAGCTAGAGCAGGTTCGGTGGGTGTGATCTCAGCAGCGTCCGGTGTTCGGGCGGTGCACCCCATGTCACTGATCCAGTCTATCTTGTGTCCGCCGCGTAAAAACCGGTGGGGTGGATCGTTAGTTTCGTCAATTGACGAAACGCGGGCTAGGGGGAGAGGTGGGTGAAAACCTGGGGGACAGGAGCTCAAGGGCAAGAAAAACATCGATCCCCGGGCCGATCACAAAGATCGGCCCGGGGATAATTCACCGGCTGAAGAAAATGCGCCGGGTTTTTAAATCGTGGTCATGTCGTCGTCCTTGGTTTCCCGCATGACGACGATCGCGATCAGGGAGACCACCGAGACGGCGACCAGGTACCAGCCGACGGCTTGGACTCCGAACTGTGCGGCCAGCGCCGTGGCGATGAACGGGGCGACCGCGGCGCCGAGAATGGAGGAGACGTTGTAGGCGATGCCGGAGCCGGTGTAGCGGACGTTGGTGGGGAAGAGCTCCGGCAGCACGGCGGCCATCGGGCCGAAGATCATGCCCATCAAGAACATGCCGACGGCCAAAAACGCGGTGACGGTACCCAGGGTCGCTTCACCCGGTTCCAAGAAGAAGCTGAAGGTGAAACCGAAGACGATGATCGCCGCCGTCGTCCAGAACAAGGTGGGTTTGCGGCCCCAGCTGTCCGCGAGCCGGGCGGCGACCGGAATGCCGAGCATGAACAAGAAAATCGTCAGCAGCTGCACCTGCAGGAAGCGAAGGTAGGGGATTCCCAGGCCGACGCCGGCATCCGGGTCGGCGATGCCGAAGGACAGGATCCACGTGGTGACCAGATAGAACAGAGTGTAGGTGCCGACCATGACGAAGGTGCCGGAGAACAGTGCCTTCCAGGCGGTGCGGAAAACTTCGCTCAGCGGGGACTTGACCTTCTTACCGGTGTTGACCGCTTTCTGGAACACCGGGGTCTCCTCGAGCTTCACCCGCACGTACAGGCCGATGAGCACCATGACCGCGGACAGTAGGAAGGGAATGCGCCAGCCCCATTCCATGAAGGCGCCGGTGGTGTCGCCGAGCTCGTAGCCGAGCAGGGAAACCAGGACCAGGAAGAGCCCGTTGGCCAGGAAGAATCCGAACGGCGCGCCCAATTGCGGCCACATGGCCGCCTGAGCGCGCTTGCCGGGGGCTGCGTATTCGCTCGACAGCAGCGCGGCGCCGGACCATTCGCCGCCTAATCCGAGACCCTGGCAAAAGCGCATCACGGCCAGCAGCGCGGGTGCGATGAGGCCCACCTGCGCGTATGTCGGCAACAGCCCGATGATGAAGGTGGCGATGCCCATCGTCAACAAGGCGCCGACGAGCGTGGCTTTACGGCCGACGCGGTCGCCGAAGTGGCCGAAGACCACGGAGCCGAGCGGCCGGGCGATGAAGGCCAAGCCGAAAGTGGCGAAAGACTGCAATAGGGCCACGGTCGAGTTGTCGGTGGCCGGGAAAAACAGGTACGGGAAGACGGCGACGGCGGCGGTCGCGTACGCATAAAAGTCGTAGAATTCGACGGTCGTGCCGATCGTCGAGGCAAACGCCACCCGCCGACGATCTTGCTCCGTCGGCTGCGGCGGCGCCGCCTCAGTGTGGGCAGTGGAGATGGACATGAGGGGCAACTTTCTGGGAAATGAGAGGGACGTGCTTTAGCGAAGGAAACATTACTTTCCCAAATAGTGAGAGTCAATATCCACCAGTTGAGAATTGCTTGCCGCGTCACGGACATTGCCGTCAAGCACACATGGCCAAGGGGAGCACCCGGCCGGGCAGTTCCGGACAGCTTCGGACAAGCGGAAATTTCCCCGAATGCCGCGCCCGCCGGGGCCGGCAGATTCCTGTCGACGTGAGGGCGGCTCGCCGCGGGGTGGAAAATCGACGCCCGGAACGCACGGGATCCGGATTCGTCGACAGGTTGCGCGCGGCCCGGAAGCGGACC
>CALZCR010000226.1 GCA_945631445.1 uncultured Corynebacterium sp.
CACAAGGCGAATAAGGCGGCGAGCAGCGTTCCGATCGCACCATAGGAGCTCAAGCCAGTGAAGTAGCTCAAGTAGATCCAGAACCCGCCCGCCACCAGCGCGAGGCCGACGGTGGCCGTGATCGCGCCCGCGGAGATCCAGCGAAACACCGGCAATTTGAGGTTGGCGGTGAAGTGGTAGAGCACGTCCAGCATCAGCATGAGCACGCCCACGGTCAGCGGCCACCGCACCCATTGCCAGACCGGCAGGAAGTTCTCGGTGAGAAAGGCCACCGTGTCTTCGAGTCCCAGCGGGGCCGCGATGGGGCGGAGCACGGCCTCCACCACGGTGGCGTTGACGGTCACCGCCGCCAGAATCACCACCATCCCCAGCACCATCATCGCCATGACCAGCGCCATCGTGGCGAAAAGCCGGACGACGTTACGGCCTTCCCGCACACCGAAGGCGTTGTTGGCGGTGCGCGACAACGCCCGCACATACGCGGAGGCGGAAAACAGGGAGATCACCACCGCGACGATCAGGCCCACCCAGCCCTGGGCCGCCGAGCCGGTCACCATCCCCACGATCTCCCTGGTCAGCTGTGCGTATTCATCGAGGACGTAGGAGTCGATGAAGGCGTCGGTGACCTCGTCGACCACCTCCCGGTTGTTCGCCACCACCAGCGTGGAGATCGAGTAGATGGACAACACGGTGGGGGCGAAAGCCAGCACGGTGAAGAAGGTGAGTTTGGCGCCGTCGTCAAGCCCTCTGCCCAGCCAGAAGGACACGGCGGCACGGCGGAACACGTACCAGCGGTCGGAGGCAGTCAACCCGCCGCTCATCGGCTACCCACGTACCAGGTGAAGCCGTCTACCTCAGCCGGGTTCGGCCCCTTCGACGCGGGATGGCGTTCGCGCCGCGGCGCCTTCTCAGCAGTAGTCACCTGTCCCACACTAAACAACGACCGAATTTCCGCAGCATAGGGCACTTGAAAACACCCCGGCGGCGGGGAACACTATAGGTATGTTCAAAGAGAACCTCACGCTCCCCGTGCCGGAAGGCCTCGCCGAATCCGCCGCGCTCCTCGGCGGCGCCACAGACACGCTCACCGACGAACAAGCCCGTGACTTCGTCCTCGACCAGCTGGCGGGAGCTGACGTGGACGGCAAAACCGTCTGCGTCGTCATCCCGGACGGCACCCGCTCGGGCCCGCACGACGTGATGATCCAGGCCGCCTACGACGCCCTCGCCGACCGCGCCCGGTCCATCACCATCCTCATCGCCCTGGGCACCCACGCGGCGATGGAGGAACCGGCGATCGCGAAGCTGCTGGGCGTTCCCTCCGGATCCATCGCGGACCGCTTCCCCAAGGCCCGCGTGCTCAACCACGACTGGCACAACCCGGAGGCCATCGCCACGCTGGGGACCGTCCCGGCCGAGGAGATCTCGCGCCTGACCCACGGTCTGCTGACCGATCGGGCGATGGCCGTGCAGATCAACAAGATCGTCGCCGAAGCCGACGTCAACCTGGTCGTCGGCCCCGTCTTCCCGCACGAGGTCGTCGGCTTTTCGGGCGGCAACAAATACTTCTTCCCCGGCTGCTCCGTCCACGACGTCATCGACATCTCCCACTGGGTCGGCGCGCTGATCACCGCCTCCGACATCATCGGCACGCTCGGCATCACCCCGGTGCGCCAGCTCATCGACACGGCCGCGGACATGGTCCCGGGTGAGAAGCTCGCCGTGACGTACGTGGCCACCAGTGGCGAGGACGACTCCCCCGTCCTGCACTCCGTGGCCTACGGCGACACCCGCTCCGCCTGGGCCGCGAACGCGCAGGTCGCTTCCCGCACCCACATCACGTGGCTGGACCGGCCGTACCCGCGCATCGTGTCCAAGGTCCCGGAGATGTACGAGGACCTGTGGACCGGCGCGAAGGGCGTGTACAAGATGGAGCCGGTGTGCGCCGACGGCGGCGAGATCATCGTCTACGCCCCGCACATCACCGAGATCTCGGAGATGCACCCCGGCATCGCCCAGATTGGCTACCACTGCATCGAGTACTTCACCAAGCAGTGGGACAAGTTCAAGGACCACCCCTGGGGCGAGATCGCCCACTCCACGCATGTCCGCGGGCTGGGCACCTACGACCCGGAGACCGGCGAGGAGAAACTGCGCATCAACGTCACCCTGGCCTCACAGGTCCCGCGCGAGGTGTGCGAGGCCTACAATCTCGGCTACGCGGATCCCGACTCCCTCGACTGGGCCGAGTTCGAGGCCGACCCGGACACCCTGGTCATCGAGCACGCCGGCGAGATCCTGCACCGCCTGGAACCCCAGCGCTAACTCTCTTTTTCGTGAAAGGTTCGGCCCGAGACCACATGCCGCTCCCCCAGCCAGCCGACGCCGCCGGCCACCTCATCGACGCCGTCGCCGCCCACCTGCCCGCCGAGGGGCGCCTCGGCGTCGCCTATTCCGGCGGCGTGGATTCGGCGACCCTCCTCGCCGTCGCCCGCCACGTGCTCGGCGCAGAACGCGTGCTGGCGGTCATGGCGGTCTCCCCGTCGCTCGCCGCCCGCGAACGCGCGCTGGCCGTAGACACCGCCGCCTTCATCGGCGCCGAGCTCGTCCAGATCACCACCCGCGAGCAGGACGTCGCCGGCTACCGCGACAACGACGTGGACCGCTGCTACTTCTGCAAAAACGAGATGTTCGAGCGCATCGACGCCGCCGTCATCGACGAACACGACCTGGCCGCGGTCGCCTACGGCGAAAACGCCGACGACGCCCGTCGCATCGACCGGCCCGGTTCCCGCGCCGCCACCGAACACGGCGTGCTGCGCCCGCTGGCGGATGCCGGACTGACCAAGGCCGACGTGCGCGCCGTCGCCCGCGCCTTCGACCTGCCGGTGGCCGACAAGCCCGCCGCCCCCTGCCTGGCCTCGCGCATCCCGCACGGCCACGAGGTCACCGAGGAAAAACTCGCCCAGGTCGAAGCCCTGGAACTGACCCTCTACCAGCTGGGATTCAGCGACTCCCGGGTCCGCCACCACGGAGACATCGCGCGCATCGAGCTGCCCACCGAAGAACTGGCCCGCGCCGCCGAACCGCAGATCGCCCGCGAGATCGAGGCCTCCGCCACCCAGGCCGGGTTCACCTACGCCACGGTGGATCTGCGCGGCATCCAGTCGGGCGCGATGACCTTGTCGATCCTCAACGCCCGGGGCTCGCTGTGAGCGACGGGCGCAGCAGGAAAGTCGGCGACTTCGCCCACTTGGACGTCGACCGGGCACGTCGTCGCGGCTACCCGGAGGCCATCTACTGCGAAGGAAAGACGCCCGAGCAGGTCGGCGCGATCGCGTTGAGCCTGCGCGAGGTGGAGCAGACGACGTTGTTCACCCGCGCCCGTCCCGAGCACGCCGACGCCGTGCTGGAGGTGCTCGACGACGTCTTCTACGACCCCGACGCGGGCTTCCTCGCCTACCCGGCCGCCGCCCCGGAGCCCAGCGGGGTGTCCGTGTTGGTGCTGTGCGCCGGCACCTCGGATCTGCCGGTGGCCAAAGAGGCGATGCACACCGCCCGCTACCTGGGCAGGGCAGTGTCGCTGATCGCGGACGTCGGCGTGGCCGGCATCCACCGGTTGCTCAGCTACGAAGAGGAGCTGCACAGCGCCGGGGTGATCGTGATCGCCGCCGGCATGGACGGGGCATTGCCGAGCGTGGTCGGCGGGCTCGTCTCGTGTCCGGTCGTGGCGGTGCCGACTTCGGTGGGCTACGGCGCGGGCTCCGGTGGCGTCGCCCCGCTGCTGACCATGCTCAACTCGTGTGCCCCCGGCGTCGGGGTGGTCAACATCGACAACGGAGACGGCGCGGGGCATTTGGCCGCCCAGATCGCGGCCAGGTAACCGGCTTAACGAC
>CALZCR010000227.1 GCA_945631445.1 uncultured Corynebacterium sp.
AGGGGCCCTCGATCCGAATCCGCGCGCGCGTGCCCGGCGCGCCGTCGTCGCCATGGCACGCGCTGACGTCGCGGTGCAGCGCTAGCAGGACAGGGCCCACACGTACCACCCACGACCAGGAGCGCTGGGCATGGTCGACGTGCAGGATCTCGAAGCGCGCGGGGACGACGCCGAGCGCGGTGACCGTTCCGCTGACGCCGGGCGCGATGTTGGCGGCCGTAGCCGACACATCGGTCAAGTGCGGCGCCCACCCGGTCCACGCCTCTGGCCGAAGGTAGCGCTCCCATACCGTCGACGCCGCGGCGGGGCCGGTCACCTCTGCCGTCGCTGCTGCCATGTCGGCGAGTCTAGTTGCGCTGCAGCGCCGGGTAGTCGATGTAACCCTTCTCTTCGCCGACGTAGAAGGTGTTCTGGTCCGGCTCATTCAAGGGAGTGTCTTCGCGCCAACGGGTCACCAGGTCCGGGTTGGCCAGCGCCAGCCGACCCACGGATACGGCGTCCGCGCCTGCGTTGTCCACCAGCTCCTGGGCATCCTCGCGCTCGACCAAGCGGCTGAATCCGGTGTTTAAGATGACCGGGGCGCCGAACGTGTCACGCAACATCTGCACCAGCTCCCCTTGCGGTTCGTGGTGGACGATTTCCACGTGCGCCAAGCCCAGCTCTGCGAGACCGCCGGCCAGTGCCCCGTACGTGGCCAGGACGTCGTCACGGTCCTGCTCTACCGCGCCCTGGATGTTGTGCTCCGGCGACAGCCGCAGGCCGGTGTTGTCGGCGCCGATGGCTTCGGCGACCGCGGTGACGACCTCGACGGCGAAACGCGCGCGATTTTCCGGGCTGCCACCGTAGGAGTCGGTGCGCAGATTGGTGCTCGGCGCCAAAAACTCGTGGACGAGGTAACCGTTGGCGCCGTGGATCTGGACCCCGTCCATGCCGGCGGCCATGGCGTTGCGGGCGCCGGCCACGAACTGCTTGATGAGGGCAGGGATTTCTTCTGCGTCCAGGGCATGCGGTGTGACGGGGTCGGTCTTGCCGGTGGAGATACGGATCGGATCCGGGGCGGTCACCGCGCTGGGGGCGACGGTGCGTCCCGTGCCGGTCAGTTCCGGATGGGAAATGCGCCCGCCGTGCATGACCTGCATGACGATGCGGCCGCCGCGCTCGTGTACCGCGTCGGTGATCTTTCGCCAGCCGGCGATATGGGCGTCGGTCTCGATGCCGGGTTGCCGACCCCAGGTGCGGCCTTCCTGGATGGGCCACGTTCCTTCGGTGATGATCATGCCGAAGGAAGCGCGCTGAGAGTAGTACTCCCGCATCAGCTCGTTGGGGGTGCCGTCGGTCTCTGCGCGGATACGGGTCAACGGAGCCATGGCCAGACGGTTCTTCAGCTGCAGTTCGCCGAGCTCAACCGGGGAATACAGCGGGTGGGTGTTCTCGTGGGCGCTCATGTGAGTGATCGGGCTCTTTTCTTAGATTGCGTGCGGGGTAATCCACTTCCCCGCAACAACGGCGGCGCCGGTTTTCTTCCCCGTCAGTTGAACGCGAACTCGACCGTGGCGTTGTCGTCCACACCGTTGATGATGCCGGTGTAGAAAAGTCGCGCCTGATCTTCCAAGAGCCCCTGGTTTAAGGCGATGACCTCTTTCGCCATGGTCGCTTCGTTGAGGATCCCGCTGATGGTGTCCGCCGTGTCGATCTTGTCGGTCATGGCGCCGAGCACGCCGGCGTTGTCCAGGACGGTCTTGAACTCGGCGTCGCTGTTGCCGATGACGATGAATTCCGGCACTGTGATCAAGAATTCGTCCTCCCCGGTTTCTTCAATGCTGACCTCGCCGCCTTCGATGCCGATTTTGGCGCTGTAGCTGTACTGCACGAATTCGGTGCGTCCCGAACCCGGGACGTTCCTGCCGAACAACGTGCTGGACCGGGTTTCCTCGGACAGTCCCTGGGTGGCGGCGCTCAAAAGAACGATCTGCTCTTCGCGCTCGACGGCGGTGACGACCTGAGTGTTGCTGGATTCGGCGACGGTCTCGACCGGAGTCGCCCGAGCGAGCGACCAGGTGACCGCCAGCGCCGCCACGAAAAGAATGATGACGAACACTGTTGTGAACGCGCGTTTAATTTTCACGTTTTCTCCGCTTGACATGATCTCGGTTACGAACATCCGGCAGGGACCAGTGACCTGCGGAAAACGAGACATATTCCTCAGCACCCTGGCAGCTGGAGCAGGGAACCCTCAGCCAAGGAAGAACTTTATAACAAATTGATAAATACTGCATACTTCCGGAAGAAAACGATCCCGCACGGGCCCCTCTGCCGGTACGCCCGCTTCACCCCAGCGCCGCTAACTCAAGAATCGAGGACTTCTTCCGGCACACCCGTCGGCCACCGTCCATAAAAGGCCCGGTAGCGGCGCGCATATTCACGTACTGCGGTGGGCAAGGTGGCAAAGATGTTGTCGTCGCCGACGCGCTCAATGAAGCCCGTCGGCTCAAGCCGCCGGTACAGGTCTTGTTTCACCCTCGCCATCGCGAACCGGACATCGCGCTGCGCCAACTTCTCCCGCAGCTCCTCCATCGCGTCGACCGCCGTTAAATCAATCTCGGTGTTGGCCTCCGCGTTGAGCAAAAACCACTGCACCGGCCGCGCTGAATCCGTGACTGCGGCCAACGCGCGAGCGACGAAGTCGTCCGCATTGGCGAAAAACAGCGGCGAGTCATACCGGAAGACGACCAAGCCGTCGACCTGGTGCGCGTCCGGGTAATCCTCCAGGCTGTGCATTCCGGGCACCCCGGGCGCGTAACCGAGCACGTCCGCCTGCGGACGGGTGATGCGACGCAACAAATCCAGCACCGACAAGGCCACCGCGACGCCGATGCCCACGAGCACCCCGAACACCCCGACGCTGGCCGCGGTGATGGCGGTGATGACCAGTTCGCTGCGCCGGAATCGACCAATGCGACGCAACTCCGCCACGTCGATCAACTGGGTGGCGGCGTAGATGACGAGCGCACCGAGCGCCGCCTCCGGGAAAGATTCCAGCACCGGTCCGGCGAACAACAGCACCATCACCACCAAGGCGATGACCACGAGGGAATGCACCTGGGTCTTCGAGCCCATGGCGTCGCCGATCACCGTCCGGGAGCCACTGGAAGACACGGGGTATCCCTGCAGGAAGCCGTTCGCGAGATTGGCCGTGCCCAGCGCCAACAACTCCTGGTTCGAATCAATGACTTCACCGCCCCGGCCCGTGGCAAAGGCCCGGCCGGTGAGGATATTGTCCGAAAAACCCACGATGGCGATGCCCAGGGCATACGGCAGCAACGTCCAGATCTCTAAGTCGCCGAGCTGGGGGACCCGCGGCTCCGGAAGCCCGCGCGGCACCTCCCCGATGACGTCCAGCCCGTAACGTTCCAGGTCGAAAACGGCGACGACAGTGGCCGCCACCAGCAGCACCACCAACGGGGTCGGCACTTTGGGCGTCAACCACTTCCCCAGATACAACAGGGCAAGGACCAGGACGGTCAGCAGCACCGTCGGCACGTGGGCCTGGCCCAGTTGGCTGAAGAAAGAGGCCAGTTCCTCCCAGGTATTGTCGCCCGCCACCTCGAGCTTGGTGACCTTTCCCAGCTGGCTGACGATCATGAGCACCGCGATGCCGATGAGGTACCCGATCAACACCGGGTGAGACAGCAATGAAGCCAGAAAACCCAGTCGGCCCACGAAACCGACGATGCAGACGATCCCCACGGCGATCGCCATCAGAGCGGCGACTTCGGCGTACCTTTCGGGCCCGCCGACCGCCCCCACCAGGGCGCCTACGCCGGCGGCCGTCATCAGCGCGGTCGTCGACTCCGGACCGATCGACAGCTTCCGGGAAGTGC
>CALZCR010000228.1 GCA_945631445.1 uncultured Corynebacterium sp.
TTGATGCCTCCGCGGATAGTCACTGCTGTTCTCCTCGTTAGTTAGAGAGTTAGTTACGGGCTCCCGGGCCTGGTGCCAGGCCCTCGCCCACCACCTCGAAGTCTAACGACTTACCGGCCACACCGCAGAAGGACGAGTGACCCCCGTCCCCTTTCCCAGCGGGACTCACGCTGTCCAGGGCTACTTTCAAGCATTTTCGACTATATCCATACGCCTCTTCGGCCAGGACCACCCCCAAAAGATACGATCAAGCTGGCTTCTGGGGCGGTGGCGCGAACTCCCGGCCGGGAGCAGGTCAGGGCGTGACGTTGATCACCCTTGCCTTAGCCGTCGAAAGTGTCCTCCGGGACAGCCGCGTGGGTGTCGGCGATTCCCACCTCTTTCGCGTGCTTGTCAGCCATCGACAACAGCCTTCGGATACGCCCGGCCACCGCGTCCTTGGTCATCTGCGGATCCGCCAGCCGGCCGAGTTCTTCCAGCGAGGCGTGCCGGTGCTGCACGCGCAGCTGCCCGGCCTCGGCGAGGTGCTCCGGGACGTCGTCGCCCAACAGTTCCATCGCCCGCTCCACGCGGGCCGCGGCCGCCACCGCGGCCCGGGCGGAACGGCGCAGGTTGGCGTCGTCGAAATTGGCCAGCCTGCTGGTCGAGGTCCGCACCTGGCGGCGCTGACGCTTCTCGTCCCACTCCAGGCGGGATTGGACGGCGCCCATCCGGGTCAGCAGTGCCCCGATCGCCTCCCCGTCCCGGACGGCCACCCGGTCGACTCCCCGGCTCTCTTTGGTTTTCGCGGCGATGCCCAACCGGCGGGCGCAACCGACCAGCGCCAGCGCCGCTTCCGGCTGCGGGGAAATGACCTCCAGCGCCGCTGTCCGGCCCGGTTCCGTCAGCACCCCGGAGGCCAGGAAAGCGCCCCGCCACGCGGCCTCGCTGTCCTCCACCGCCCCCGAGATCACCTGCGGCGGTAAGCCGACGACCCGCGTCCCCGAACGGGTCACCAGCCCCAGGCGCCGCACCATGTCTTCGGTCTCGCCCGTCACTCGCACATGGTGGAGCGTGGCCTTGGAATTGGTGCCCGGGGAGACCGCCCGTACGGTGACGCTCACGTGGTACAGGCCCGTCAGCAGCTTCCGGAGGCGCTCGGCCACGGCGCGCTCCTGGACCTCCGCCTCCACCACGAGGTGGCCGTGCTCGAGCTCGAAACGGCCGGAGAAACGCAGCAGCGCGGCGGCTTCCGCCGCCCGTACCGCAGACTTCGCCACCTCCACCCTCAACAGCTCGTCTTTGACCTTAGCCGTCAATGCCACTGCCTTGTCCTGCCCTTCTCGAAAGACGCCGAGCTTTCTCCTCGAAGGGAAAGCCTTGAATCCGATCCAGTCTAGCGTCAGCGCTTTTGCACGAGAAGGTCGAGCAGTGCCGCCGCGACCTTGTCCGGGTCGTGGAGGTTGAGGCGCCGGTGGCCTTCGTCTTCCATCCGGATGTCGCAGTAGGCGACCTCCGCGCCCAACGCCTGGGCCGCCCGCGCGATGTGGCCCCGCTCGGAAGCGGTGGTGACGCTGCGGGCATCGATGACGATGCGGTCCACCCGCAACGTCGGGGCGTGCTGGGCCAGCATGTGGATGTGCCGTTCAGAGGAAAAGCCCTGTGTCTCCCCCACTTCCGGGGAAAGGTTGAGCATCACCACACGTAAGGCGTCGGTGTCGTTGATCGCGGCCACGATCTCAGGGACCAGCAGGTGGGGAATGACGCTGGAAAACCAGGACCCCGGTCCCAACGTGACCAGGTCCGCCTCCCGGATGGCTTCCACCGCCAGCACGTTCGCCACCGGCCGCTCCGGGAGGATGCGCACGCGCCGCACCACCCCCGGCGTGGAGGCCACCGCCACCTGGCCGCGGACGGGAAGGATCACGCGCGGGTCATCGTCGAGGCCGGCCACGTCCGCTTCAATCTCGAGCGCTTCATGGCAGACCGGCACCACCCGGCCGCAGGAGCGTGTCAGGTCCGCCACCCGGTCAAGGGCGGCCTGCTCGGAGCCCAGCACCCCGGCCAGCCCCGCGATGAGCAGGTTGCCCACGGCGTGCCCGGCCATGGCCCCGTTTCCGCCGAAGCGGTGTTGCAGGGTCTCGGCCCACAGCCGGCCTTCGTCGTCGTCGGCGGCCAAGGCCGCGAGCGCCATCCGCAGATCCCCCGGCGGGATGATGTCCAATTCCCGCCGCAGCCGACCGGAAGAACCGCCGTCGTCCGCGACCGTGACCACCGCGGTGAGGGACCCCGGTTCACAGCGACGAGCGGCCAGCAGCGTCTGGTACAGGCCGTGTCCCCCGCCGAGGCTGGCGATGCGGGGGCCGCCGGAAGCGTGTTCGGTGATGCTGGTCTCCTGGTCCGTGGAAATAATTAATGAGGCAGACGATAGCCGATCAGATCAATCATGTGTTATATCCCGGTGAATCACGTTGACGTCGATTTTGTCTTCCTCGCGCAGCCGACGGGCGATCTCCTCGGTCACCGCCACCGAACGATGGTGGCCGCCGGTGCAGCCCACGCCCACGGTGATGAAGTTTTTCCCTTCGTGGCGGTAACCGTCGAGCATCGAGTCGAGCATCGAGATGAACTTCTCGATGAACTCTTCCGTCGCCGGACGGCTGAGCACGTAGTCGGAGACGGGCTTGTCCACGCCCCGGAACCCGCGCAACTCCGGCTCCCAGTACGGGTTCGGCAAAAAGCGCATGTCCACCACCAGGTCAGCGTCGCGCGGGGCCCCGTGCTTGAACCCGAAGGACTGGAGCGTGACGTGTTGGCGGTCCGTGGCCATCGTGCCGAAGCTGGCCTCGATCGCGCGCCGCAGGTCGTGCACCGAAAGATTCGAGGTGTCCATGACGATGTCGGCGCGTTCCTTGACTGGTCCGGTGGCCTCACGCTCACGCCGGATGCCTTGGTGCAGCGTGTCCTCGCCCTGGAGCGGGTGGGTGCGCCGGACGCTGTCGAAGCGACGGATGAGCACGTCGTCGCGTGCGTCCATGAACAGCACCGTCGGGGTCATCTGGCGTTCATCCAGCTCGTCCAGGGCCTCCTGCAGCGACCCCGGAAACATGCGGGAGCGCACGTCCGTGACCACGGCGACTTTATCCACCGGGGAATCCTCTGCGGCGCACATCTCCAGCAGTTCCACGAGGATGCGCGGCGGGAGGTTGTGGGCGACGTAAAACCCCTTGTCCTCCAGCACTTTAGCCGCGCTGCCGAGCCCCCCGCCGGACATGCCGGTGATCAGGACAGGCGGTACGGACAATCGCTGTTTTTCTCCCGAAGAGTTCGCGTCGGTCATACCCGCGAGTCTAGCCCGCGCGTCGACCGCCCGCTGCGGCGCGAAGTCCCTTCTTCGTGTGCAGGTGTTCGTGGACGGTCTGCGCGAGTTTCGGGCCGAATCCCTTGACCTCCGCGATGTCCTCCACGGCGGCCTCCTTGAGTTTTTTCACGGAGCCGAAGTGCTTGACCAGGTCGCTGCGGCGGGCGGGGCCAAGACCGGGGATGCCGTCCAGCTGGCTGGAACGCATCCGTTTGGAACGTTGTTGGCGGTGGTAATTGACGGCGAAGCGGTGCGCCTCGTCGCGGATCTGCTGCAGCAGGTACAACGCCTCGGAGTTGCGGGGCAGGATCACCGGCTCGTCGTCGCCCGGCAGCCACACCTCTTCGAGCCGCTTCGCCAGGCCGATCAGGGTGACGTCGATGACGCCGAGCTCGTCGAAGACCGCTTGGGCGGCCGCCACCTGCGGGGCGCCGCCATCCACAATGAACAGCTGCGGCGGGTAAGCGAAACGCCGGTTGTCGGTGGATTCGACCTCGACGGCTTCGTCCTCGAACACGGTGTCGTCTTCGTCCGGG
>CALZCR010000229.1 GCA_945631445.1 uncultured Corynebacterium sp.
CCCGCCGAGCACGGCCCCGGCGTCCGCGTCCAGGTCCTCCACCGCCGCCGGCAGGAAGGACGACACCGCGCCGAAGCTCATGGAGATGGTCAGCAGCGCCAGCGCCGGCACGGCCACCAGCTTCCACATCGGGGTGGGCGCGGTCTCAGCCTCCGGGTCCGCCAAGGGCGCCGGGTCGGCCTTGAGCGCCGGGATGCGCAGGCACATCACGGCCGCGACGGAGGCGATCACCGCGGCGACGATGAACACGGCGTCGTAGCCGACCGCGTCGGCGATGAACAACCCCAGCGGGAGCCCGATCATCTGCGACAGCCCGATGAACACGCCGATCAAACCGGTGGCTTTGCCCAGCAGGCGGGCGGGCACCAATTCGGCGACCAGCGCCGATTGCGCGACGGTGATCGCGCCGAAGCCGGTGCCGCGCAGCGCGGAAAACAGCAGGACGATCCAGGCGTCCATGCCTAAGGTGTGCCCCAGCGCGGGCACGCCCAACATGAACGCGGCGACGACCATCACCGGCCGGTAGCCGAAGCGGCGCAACATCCACGGGGTGAACACTTGCGTCGCGACGGTGGCGGCCATGAAAATTCCGGTGGTGCCGCCGGCCAGGGTGGCGGAGCCGCCATATTCCAGCACGGCGGTCGGCAGCACCGGCAGCAGCAGCGACCAGGCGCCGAAGGCGGAGGCGACGGCCACCAGGGTGGCCAGCACTCCGGGGATCGCCCAGACGCTGGTGTCCTGTTTCGCCCCGGTGTCAGACCTCGCTTGCCCCGACACTTTCTCCGACCACTCCCAACAACATCAGCACCGCCGTCAGCACGGCGACCGCCGCGATGACCGCCATGATCAGCGTCGCCGCTTTAGAGCCGTTCTGATAGGCGGAATACACGCCGCCGACCAGCAGGCCGGCGATGATAAACAGCCCCCAGATTAACCACTGGGACCCGCCGAGGCCACCTGACGCCGCGGCCAACACCATCTCCATCGGGTTACAGCGCGCCCTTCGTGGACGGGATGCCGGTCAGGCGGGCGTCGGCTTCCGTGGCCTCGCGCAGGGCGCGGGCGACGGCCTTGTACTCCGCTTCGGTGATGTGGTGCGGGTCGCGGCCGTAGTGCACGTTGACGTGCAGGGTGGTCCGCGAGTTCAGCGCCAGGGTCTCGAAGAAATGCTGGTTGATCACCGTCGGGTAGTGCCCGCCGATGATGGTGTGGAGCAGGTAGTCCGGTTCGCCGTTCATGACGAAGTAAGGGCGGCCGGAGATGTCGATGACGGCCTCGACCAGGGCTTCGTCCATCGGCAGCTGGCGCTGGCCGAAGCGGCGGATGCCCTTCTTGTCGCCGACCGCCTCCAGCAGGGCGGAGCCCAGCACGATGGCGGTGTCTTCGACGGTGTGGTGGGCGTCGATCTCGACGTCGCCTTGGGCGTGCACGCGCAGGTCGAAGGCGCCGTGGGTGCCGAAGGCGGTGAGCATGTGGTCGAAGAAGGGCAGGCCGGTGGAAATGTCAGTCTGGCCGGTGCCGTCGAGGTTGATCTCGACGGTGATGTCGGATTCGGAGGTGGTGCGGGTGTGGCGCCCGATGCGCTCAGCCATGTCGGTGGCTCCTTGTCTTATGAGGCGGTCAGAGATTGCGGCCGCGGACGGCCTCGGCGGCGGCGAGGAAGGCGTCGTTTTCTTCCGGCAGGCCGACGGTCACGCGCAGGTGCCCGGCCACGCCGACGTCGCGGATGAGCACGCCGTGGCCCAAGAAAGCTTCCCAGGCGGCGTGCTGGTCGGCGAAGTCGCCGAAGAAGATGAAGTTGGATTCGCTCGGCACCAGGCCGTAGCCGAGTTCTTCCAGCCGGGCGGCCACGCGTTCGCGTTCGGCGGCGAGCTTGTCCACCGTCGCCAGGGTCTCCTTAGAGTGCTGCAGCGCCACGATGGCGGCGGCCTGGGAGAGCACCGACAGGTGGTACGGCAAGCGCACCAGCATGACGGCCTCGATGAAGGCCGGCGCGGCGACGAAGTAGCCGAGCCGGCCCCCGGCGAAGTCGAAGGCCTTGCTCATCGTGCGCGAGACCACCAGCTTGGTGGGGTACTTCTCCAGCAGGGTCACCGCGGACGGCGACGGGGAAAATTCGGCGTAGGCCTCGTCGACCACGACGACGCCGGGGGCCGCGTGGACCAGACGCTCGACGTCTTCCAGGGAGGTGACGTCGCCGGTGGGGTTGTTCGGGGTGGTGATGAACACCAGGTCCGGGGCGTGCTCGGCGATGGCCGCGAGCGCGGCGGTCATGTCGATGCGGAAGTCCTCGCCGCGCGGGCAGTCGAGGAACTGCGTCTGCGTGCCGGCGGCCAGGATCGGATGCATGGAGTAGCTGGGCAAAAAGCCCAGGGCGCTGCGGCCGGGCCCGCCGAAGGCCTGCAGCAGCTGCTGGAGGATCTCGTTGGAGCCGTTGGCCGCCCACAGGTTGTCGCGGGTGACGGTCACGCCGGTCTGGCGGCTGACGTAAGCCGCCAGTTCTTCGCGCAGCTCGACGGCGTCGCGTTCCGGGTAGCGGTTGAGCTCGGGCGCGAGCGTGGCCACGCGCGCGACCAGGTCGTCGATGAGTCCCTGCGACGGCGAATAGGGGTTCTCGTTGGTGTTCAGGCGCACCGGCACATCCAGTTGCGGGGCGCCGTAGGCGGACTTGCCGCGCAGCTCATCGCGTAAGGGCAACTGACCGAGTGCGACGTCGGCGGCGACGGTGCCGGACTGGAATTCAGGGTGGTTCACGTTCTAGTTCTCCTCGAAACGAGCTCGAATGGCTTCACCGTGCGCGGGCAGCGCCTCCGCGTCGGCCAGAGCGATGATGTGGGGGCCGATCTCCGCCAGGGCGTCCTTGTCATATTCGACGAGGTTGACCGGGCGCAGGAAGGTGTGGGTGGACAGCCCGGCGCTGAACCGCGCGGTGCCGGAGGTCGGCAAGACGTGGTTGGAGCCGGCGGAGTAGTCGCCGAGCGGGACCGGCGAGTAGTTGCCCACGAAGATGGCGCCCGCGTGGCGGATCCGCTCGGCCACGGCCCGGGAGTCGCGGGTGTGGATCTCCAAGTGCTCGGCGGCGTAGGCGTCGGCCACGGCGACGCCGGCGTCGAGGTCGTCGACCAGGACAACGCCGGACTGTTGGCCGGTCAAGGCGTGTTTGACGCGGTCGGAGTTGAGGGTGACGGTGTAGCGGTCCTCGATCTCCCGGTTGACGCGCTCGGCGAAGTCCTCGTCGTCGGTGATCAGCACGGAAGCGGCGAGCTCGTCGTGCTCGGCCTGGCTGATCAGGTCGTAGGCGACGGTGACGGCGTCCGCCGAGTCGTCGGCCAGCACCGCGATCTCGGAGGGGCCGGCTTCGGCGTCGATGCCGACGACGCCGTTGACCACGCGCTTGGCGGCAGTGACGAAGATGTTGCCCGGCCCGGTGACGATGTCGACGGGTTCGAGGTTCTCCCCGTCATCGCCGTAGGCCAGCAGGGCGACGGCCTGGGCGCCGCCGACCGCCCAGACCTCGTCGACGCCGAGCAGGTGGCAGGCCGCGAGGATGGTCGGGTGCGGCAGGCCACCGAAATCGGCCTGCGGCGGGGTCGCCACGACCAGGCTGGTGGCGCCGGCCTCCTGCGCCGGGATGACGTTCATGAGCACGCTGGAGGGATAGACGGCCTGGCCGCCGGGGACGTACAGGCCGACGCGCTCGATCGGCAGGAACACCTCGGTGACGGTGGCGCCGTCGGCCAGCGTGGTGGTGTGCGGCTCGGGCTTCTGCTCCGCGTGCACCTTACGGATGCGGGTGATCGATTCCTCGAGCGCGTCAACGACCTTCTCATCGAGCGTGTCGACGGCGCCGGCGATCTCCTCCGCCGG
>CALZCR010000230.1 GCA_945631445.1 uncultured Corynebacterium sp.
ATCTTTTCTTCCTGGCCGGGGATCATGTGCAGGTCGGAGACGTGCAGGATCCGGAATTCCGGTTTGCCGCGCAGCGTGCCGGGCGCTAACAGCGGGAGTTCGTGTTGTTTGAGCTGGAAATTGTTCAGTTGATTGTAGCCCCAGGCGGCCAGGCCGACGCCGGCTGCGGCGCCCGCGCCGAGGGAAGACAACACCACTTTGTTCATCGCACTCACCCCGTCGAGCCTACCCGCGAGTACCGTGGGGATATGAGTGAGTTGAAGGAAACCATCCGGCAAGACCTGAAAACAGCCATGAAGGCCCGCGACAAGGGCCGCACCGGCACCATCCGCATGCTGCTGGCCGCCATCCAGGCGGAAGAAACCACCGGCGCCAAGCATGAGGCGACCGACGACGACGTGATCAAGGTGATCGCCCGGGAGATCAAGAAGCGCCGCGAGTCGGCGGAGATCTACACCCAGAACGGGCGTGAGGACCTCGCGGAGGTGGAGCGCGCCGAGATCGCCGTCTTGGAGGACTACCAGCCGGCGCAGCTTGACGACGCCGCCGTCGCCGACATCGTGGAGGCCGCCGTGGCGGCGGTCGCCGCAGAGCAGGGCGTCGAGGCCTCCGAGGTAGGCATGCGACAGATGGGCCAGGTCATGAAAGAGGCCACCGGCCGGGCGGCCGGTGGCGTGGACGGCAAGCGCCTGTCCGGCGCCGTCAAGCAGCGCCTGGCCGACTAAGGCGTCTTAAAGCAGGGAGCCGAGGAAGTCGTCTATGTCGCGCTGAATGCCGCGGATGTCTTCTTCGATGGCCCCGAAGTCGGGTAAGGCGGGGGCGTTGCCGGGAGCCGGAGCCGCTGCGGGCGGCGCCGGGTCCGCTGCGAGCGGAGCCGGGGCTGGTGCGGGCGCCTGTGCTGGCGCGGGGGCCGGGGCGGCCTGCGTCGTCACGGAGGCCGGGGCGGCGTAGGGCGTGCCGTCGGAGACCAGCAGCACCACTTCCTTGGCTCCGCCCGGGACCATGGAGACCTGGGAGACCGCGCCGTCAGGCATGCCTGCACCGTCGCCGCGGCGGGTGTCGGCCACCGAGTAGCCGGCGTCCTCGAGCATCACCCGCGCCGAATCAGCGGAGAGCCCGATGACCTGGTTGAACAAGGTGGCGGAGGTGCCGGCCCCGTACAGGGCGTTGGCGGCGGGGACGTAGCCCGCGGCCGCGCGCGGCATCCGCTGCACCGCCTGGTAGAAAGTGCGGGCCGGTTCCAGGCCGCCGTAGAGCGAACCGGAGGAGCATTGGCGCACCGGGGAGGTGCACAGGGGGGTGGTGTTGGTGCCGTCGTTGTAGATGTACGGCGCCATCGCGACTTCGCTGTTGAATCCCAGGAAAGCGGAGGACTGGTTGGACTCGGTGGTGCCGGTCTTGGCGGCCGCGGTGCCGCTGAAGCCGGTGGCGTTGGCCGCGCCTGCGGCGGTGCCGTACTCCGTGTCCGCGGTCATGGCGCTGGCCAGGGAATCGGCCAGGTCGGCGTCGAGCACGTTCTCGCAGTCGGGGCGCTCGAGGAAGATTTCCTGGCCCGTGCGGTCCTGGACCGAAGAGATCGGGTTGGGCTCGCACCATCGGCCCGAGGAGGCCAGGGTGGCGCCCACGTTGGACAGCTCCAGCGGGTTCACCGCGGTGGGGCCCAGGGTGTAGGAACCGAGGTTGGCCTCCTTGAAGTACTCGGCGATGGAGTACTCGTCGTTGAAGGTGCCCGGCTCGGTGTAGCTGCGCAGGCCGAGCTTGACGGACATGTCCACCACGGCCTCCACCCCCACCTGCTCAATGAGCATGATGAAGGTCGTGTTCGGGGAGTACGCCAGCGCCTCTTCCAACGTCATCTGGGACTGGTAGGTGCCGGCGTTTTCCACGCAGTAGGTGTTCGGCGGGCATCCCGCGGCGCCGCCGGAGCCCATGCCCCGGGCCTCGTAGCGGGTGGGCACGGGCAGGGTGGTGTCCAGTCCCACGCCTTGCTCCATGGCTGCGGCGGCGGTGAAGACCTTGAACACTGAACCCGCGCCGTTGCCGATCAATGAACTCGGCTGCGGCAGGTACGTCTGACCGGCCTCCAGGTCGAGGCCGTAGTCGCGGGAAGAGACCATCGCGAGGATGTCGCGGCTGTCCTGGCCCGGCTCAATCACGTTGAGCACCTCGGCCACGCCCGGCTGGGAGGGCGAAACCATGCTGGTCACGGTGTCATGCGCCACGTTTTGCGCCTGCGGATCCAGCGTGGTGGTGATCGTGAAGGAGTCGTTGCGCAGCTGTTCTTCCGTGATGCCCTTGGCCTGCAGGTAGGTCACGGCGTAGTCGCAGAAGAAGCCGCGGTCGCCGGCGCCGATGCAGCCGTTGGGCAAGGTGGCAGGGGATTCCAGCACCCCCAGCGGCTCCGCCGCGTGGGCCTCGGCGGTGGCCTGGTCGATGTAGCCGTACCCGGCCATCGACTGCAGCACGGTGTTGCGGCGCTCCACCACGACGTCGTAGTTGGTGTAGGGGTTCAGGTACTCCGAGGACTGCACCATGCCCGCCAGCATCGCGGACTGCGGAACGTTCAGCTCTGCCGCGGAGAGCCCGAAGTAGGTGCGGGCGGCCGCCTCGATGCCGTAAGCGTGGTTCCCGAAGGGCACCAGGTTGAGATAACGCGTGAGGATCTCGTCTTTTTCCAGCTCGTCGTCGAGCTGGGTGGCCATGCGCATCTCCCGCAGCTTGCGGGGGATGGACTGCTCGGTGGCGGAGGCCTGGGCCTCAGAAGAATCCGCCTCCACGTGCAGCAGGTAGTTCTTCACGTACTGCTGGTTGATGGTCGACGCGCCCTGCTCCACCCCACCGGCGAGCAGGTTGGTCACCAAGGCGCGCAGGGTGCCCTGGATGTCCACGCCCTCGTGCTCGTAGAAGCGGTGATCCTCGATGGAGATGATCGCGTCCTTCATGTTCTGCGAGATCTGCTCTCCCGACACCGGGTGGCGGCGCTGATCGTAGAGCCACGCGATGGGCTCGCCGGTGACGTCGTTGACGGTGGTCACCCCCGGCGTCCACCCGTCCGTCATGTCCGCGAGGTTGGACTGCATCGTTTCGTTGGTGCGTGCGACGGCAGCGCCCGAGATTCCCGCGACCGGGGCCATGGCCAGGGCGCCGAGGACTCCCGCCAGGACAGTGGCGAGGATGATCTTGACGGGGGCGCTGAGATTCTTCGCATCATTCACGCTCTACACCCTACGGGCTAAAAGAATGGATCGACATCTTTATGACGTCTTGGCGAGGCCTCGATCCCCCACAAAGTGTGACGCATTCGACGGAAATATTATTTTGCGCTTAGAATAACCTCCTGAATCTATAGCTTTTACAAACGACGGGAGGGTCTCGGTATGGCAGTGCAAGTGGATGGCTCGAAAACTCGGCCGCCCAGCTTTGAACGCGATGAATGGGTCGCTCGATCCGTGTGCCGCAACGGGGATCCGGACGCGTTGTTCGTCCGTGGCGCACAGCAGCGGGAGGCGGCCACGGTGTGCCGCGGGTGCCCGGTGGCCAAGGAATGCCTCTCGGACGCGCTGGACAACCGCATTGAGTTCGGCGTTTGGGGAGGGTTGACGGAGCGGCAACGGCGCGCGTTGCTGAAGAAAAACCCCGAGATCGAGAATTGGGCCGGTTATTTGGCCCACGGCGGAAAAGTCGACGGCGTCTGATTATCCGGCGCCGGTAATTCGTTTCAGGTATCTGGGACGGATGGCAGGATCTCCTCCGCGGCTTGTCCTGGATAGACGGCTGGGGATTCCCCTTCCGTGCTTTCGCCTGGCTGCGCACGTCCTTCGCCAGTGCCTGCGCGCTGCGGCGGGCGC
>CALZCR010000231.1 GCA_945631445.1 uncultured Corynebacterium sp.
GCGTGCTCCGCTGGGGTGGTGGCGGTGACGGGGTTGGCGCCGCGGCGCCCCTTGATCGCGTGGTCGAGGGAGTAGGCGCCGGCGCCCGCGGCGGTGAACATGAGGGCGGCCGCGCCGATCGCGCCGACCAGCTCCCAGCCGCCGTCGGCGACGAAGACGCCGGCGCCGAGGTGGGCGAAGAGGGCGGCGAGCAGCATGAGGACGGCGGTCAGGGCGGAGATGACGCGGGTGAACAGACCGAGGATGATCATGACGCCGGCGAGGATTTCGAAGGCGGCGGTCAGCGGGGCAGCGACGGAGGCGAGCGGGACGCCGATGGAGTCGAAGAAGCCGGTGATGCCGTCGATGCCGGAGAGGGCGAATTTTTCGTAACCGTGCGCGATGAGGATGACGCCGATGACGAGGCGGGCGAGCAGGGTGAGGACGTTATTGGTTGTTGACATGTCACGGGACGTTACACGATTATGTTTAAATTTCAAATATCGACCCCGTGAGGGTCTTGGGTGTGGGTGTCCCGGATCACTCTGCGGGTGATCGGGAGTATGATCTCTCCCATGCTTGGACAAATTCTCCGTGTCGCCCTCGCCTTCGTGGGCGTCATCGTCGGCGCAGGCTTCGCCTCCGGACAAGAAATCATGCAGTACTTCGTCGGCTTCGGCCTCAACGGCATGTGGGGAGTGGCGATCTCCGCCGTCGTGATGAGCGTGATGGCGATGATCATCCTGCAGCTCGGCAGCTACTTCCGCGCCACCGAACACGGCAGGGTCTTCGACCGCATCGCCAACCCCACCTTCTCCCGCCTGCTGGACCTGGGCGTGCTGATCACCCTGTTCTCCACGGGCTTCGTGATGTTCGCCGGCGCCGGCTCCAACCTCAACCAGCAGTGGGGCTGGCCGATCTGGGCCGGTGCGCTGGTCATGGTGGCGCTCGTGCTGGCCGCGGGCTTCCTCGACGTGGACAAGGTCACCACCGTCATCGGCGCGATCACCCCGTTCATCATCGTGTTCATTACCGTCGCCTGCCTGTACGTGATCTTCTTCGTCGACCGCGGCTCCGTCGACGAGCTCAACGCCGCGGCCCTGGAGGTCGGCTCCACGATGCCGCACTGGTCGATCGCCGCGGTCAACTACGTGGGCTTCAACCTCATGGTGGCGGTGTCCATGGCGATCGTCATCGGCGGCAGCATGTTCAACCCGCAGGTCGCCGGCCGCGGCGGGCTGCTCGGCGGCCTGCTGCTCTCGGGGTTGATCGCCGTCTCCGCGATCACGCTCTTCCTCGCGGTGGAGACCGTCGGCGACGACGAACTGCCCATGCTCACCTTGATCAACGACGTCCACCCGGTGCTCGGCCAAGTCATGGCGATCGCGGTCTACGGCATGATCTTCAACACCGCGTTGGGCATGTTCTACGCCTTCGCCAAGCGGCTGTCCGTCAACCGCCCGGAACGCTTCCGCCTCTGGTACTTCGGTTCCGTGGGCGTCGGTTTCCTGTTGTCCTTCTTCGGCTTCCGTAACCTCGTCGGCTACGTCTACCCGATCCTCGGCTACATCGGCCTGCTGCTCATCGCGATCATGCTCATCGCCTGGGTCCGGGAGCGCAGCCGCATCGCCGCCGAATCGGACCGCCGCCTGCGGTTGCGTGACCTGTGGCTGGCCGGCCGGGAGGACGAGTTCATGGCGGAGGTCGACGCCTCCAACCTGGATGAGACCCAGATCCGCACCGCGGTGCGCGACGGGCGCTAGACCTTCTTGACCACCGAGGTCTTCAAGTACATCTGGCCCGCGCCCGGCACGGTCGCGGAAATGTCGTGGCCGTTGACCGGATCGTCGAGAAGCTTGATCTTGGTGACCTTCGTGCCGCGCTTGATCGGGGAGCCGCCCTTGACGGGCAGGTTTTCGTTGATGGTCACGGTGTCGCCGTCGACGAGCTCGTTGCCCACCGCGTCGCGGAAAGCCGGGACGGCCTCCTCCGCGGCGGAGGCGCCGTCGTCGGCGCCGGGGATCCACTCGTGGCCGCACATCGGGCACACGACGCTGGAGCCGTCTTCGTAGGTGTATTCGCTGTCGCACTCAGGGCAGGGGGGAATGTGATCTGACATGGCTTCACCATAGCCTGCGGCGGGTCTTTCCTGTGCTGAATATCGGGCATGGTGAGGGAGGTGTCGATGGTATCGAAAATATGTTCTATAAATCGTGGCGAAGTGTCTGTGCTCTGTCTAGACTGAAACCGTAAGCGAAAAAGCGTTCGACTTCGGGGGAAATCCATGACCGCCCTACTCGCCACCGCCCAAGAGCTGACCGACCACGACCTGTTGCACCGACTGACCCGCGCCCACAACGACATGACCCGCCACAAGGCCGAATTCCTTCTCTCGCTCGCGGAATTCGACGCCCGTCAGCTCGCCCGCGACGCCGGCGCACCCTCCACCCTGCGGTGGCTGGCCCGGACCTGCCGGCTCGCGGACAAAACCGCCTACGAATACCTCCGGATCGGCAAAGGGGTGGCGAAATTTCCCGTCATCACCGCCGCCTTCCGAGACGCGGAACTGACCTACTCACAGGTGCGGCTGCTGCTGCGCCACCTGACCGTCGCCAACGAGTTGGAGCTGCTCTCCTTGGCGCTGTCCCTGTCCTACAGTGAACTCGAACTGGCGCTCGCCGGGCGCAGCCAGGGTGACGGCGGGCCAGACACGGAACGCGACTCCTTCCGGATCTGGATCGACAAGAAAACCGGGCGCTACCGCTTCGCCGGCGATCTCAGCCCAGAGATGGGCGCCGCCTTCGCCGCCGCCCTCAAGACCGGGGAGCTGGCCAACCTCCGCGACCTCGCGGAGATCGACGAAGAACTGCTCGCCGACGACGACGCGCTGGGCGATCTTCTCGACGAAGCGGACGCTTCGGAAGAAGTGGAGGAATCCGGGGACACGCCCGCGGTCACCCGCTTCGGACCGCCGCTGAATTCCAATCTGCTCTCCGGGCTGTTCGGAATGATCAACCTCGCCCGGTGCGCCCGCACCAGCACGCGCCGCGCGCCGGGGGCGCAGGTCCACGTGATGTTCACCGAGGACGGGCATGCATTCATGCCGTCCAATCCGGGGGCGCCGGCGGACGCCTTGGTCTCCGCGTTGCTCAACGGGGAATTGCGCGGACATCTGCTCGATGCGAAAGGCGTGACCATGAAGATGGGGCGCGCCCGCCGCCTGATCTCCCACGGGCAGGAAACCGCATTGCTGGCTCGCTGGCTGTTTCAGTGCGCCATGCCCGGCGCAACCACACCCGGTTCCTGGAGTTTCACCACCTGCAGGAATTCTCCCGCGGCGGTGCGACGGATCCGGAGAACCTGGTGCCATTGTGCTCGGCGTGTCATTCACTGGTGACGCACGGCCTGGCCACGATCGCCTTCGATCCCATGAATCCCGCTAGTCTGCGTTTTTCCTTCCGCGACGGCAGCGTCTACGTGTCGAAAAACCGTGGGTTGCCGGTCCGGGACGCCGCCACAGAATCCACCCTCGACCGGCACAAGCGGCCGTGTCCCGTGGGGCCGACGCTCAACTGGGACGAAGAACCCATGATCAGTTTCGACGACGACCCGGAGGAAAATTCTGCAGCCGCAGAAAAACTCTAGGGGCGGGGACTTTCTGCAGCTGCAGAAAATCCCGTCCTAGTAGTAGAAGGGGAACTGATCCCAGTCCGGGTCCCGCTTCTGCAGGAACGCGTCCTTGCCCTCGACCGCCTCGTCCGTCATGTAGGCCAGGCGGGTCGCTTCGCCGGCGAAGACCTGCTGGCCCATGAGTCCGTCGTCGGTGAGGTTGAACGCGAACTTCA
>CALZCR010000232.1 GCA_945631445.1 uncultured Corynebacterium sp.
CGTCGCCGTCGGAACCGCCGGAACCGTCGGCGTCCTCCACCTCCGCGACGATGCGCGGCTCGATGCGCTCGCCCTCGTTGGCGACCGCCTGGTACACGCTGGCCATCTGCAGGGTGGTCCAGCTCATGCCCTGGCCGATCGGCAGGTTGGCGAAAGTGCCGCCCGACCACTGTTCCAATGGTGGCAGGAGCCCCGCCGACTCGTTCGGCAGCTCCACTCCGGTGGGCGCGCCCAGGCCGAAGGCGGAGAGGTACTCGGCGAACTTCTCCTCCCCTAGCCGCTCGGCGAGCATGAGGGTGCCCACGTTGGAGGACTTACCGAAGACGCCGGTCGTCGTGTACGGCAGGACGCCGTGGTCCCAGGCGTCGCCGACGGTCACGCCGGCCATGTCGATGGTTCCCGGCACCTGCAGCACCTCGTCCGGGGTGGTCAACCCTTCGTTGATCGTGGCGGCGGCCGTGATGATTTTGGCCACCGACCCTGGCTCATAGGGGTGTGAGATCGTCTTGTTCTCGAAGTCTTTGCCGTCGGCGAGCTGGTCTTCGATGTCGCCGTTCGGGTCGATCGTGTCCGTGTTCGCCATCGCCAGGATCTCGGCGGTCTCCACGTCGAGGACCACCGCCTCCGCGGACTCCGCGCCCGAGTTGGTCTTGGCCTGCTCCAGCAGCTGCTGCAGGTAGGTCTGCAGGTCAACGTCCAGCGTCAGCTGCACGTCCTGGCCGTTGACGGCCGGAACGACGTCGCGCAACGTGCCCGGAATCACCTGGCCGGTGGTCGCCACGTCCTGGGTGGAGCGGCCGTTGATGCCGGACAGCAGCGAATCCGCGAACGCCTCGAAGCCGAACTGGCCCTGACCGTCCATGGACACGCGCCCGAGGACGTTCTCCCCCACCGCGCCGTTGGGGTACTGGCGGATGTTCTGGTGGTCGGCGGCGACGCCGTGGAGCTCCTGCGCGATCTCCACGGCGACGTCCGGATCCACGTTGCGTACCAGCACCTCGTAGCTCGAATCCGCCTGCAACTTGTCCAGGATTTCGGAGTCGTCGACGTCGTCGGAAGACGCCCCCGTCTCCGAGATCATCTGCGGAATGCGGGTGGCCATGTCCTCGAGCACCGCGGTGACCCGGGTGTTGAGCTCGGCGTTGTACTGCTCCGGGGAATATTCCTCCTCGGCACCGTCCACCCTCATCTCCAGGTCCTGTTGCTCGCGTAGCTCATCGCGCAGCACATTCGGCGACACCGTCAGACTGCGGGCGTACATGGTGTAGGCCAACTCATTGCCGGTCCGGTCGACGACCGTGCCGCGGCGGGCGGGTTCCGTGTACACCCTGGCTCGCTGTTCCTGCGCCTGGGCCGCCAGGTCCGGGCCCCAGACGATCTGCACCCACGCGAGGCGGCCGACGAGGATCACGGCGAGAATGACCGTGAACACGAGGATGGCGCGGATGCGCCGGGTCATCGTGTGTTTTTGCGTCGGCGGCTTCGCGCCGGCCTCCGTGCGGGGCGTCCGCGACGGGCGGGCGCCGGGGCGCGCATCACTGGTTCGGGGGCGTGACGACGCACGGCCGGACGCGGAGCTTCCTCCGCGCCCGGACCGTCCATCACGCTGTCCCGAGGTGCTGCGTCGTGTCACAGCCCGCTCTCACCCGCCTGTTCCGGGGACTGTTCAATGTTGTCGAGGTCGTCGTCGGCCGGAGCCGGTGCCGGTGCCGGTGCCCGACCGGTGCCGTTGGCGTTGTTGCTGTACGGGGCAATCGCCGGGACGTCGGCGTTCGGGGCCGGCGGGGTCGGCGGGGCGGGTGGCGTGGCCTGGTTGTCCGGCACCGTGGCCAGGCTATCGAGGAGTTCATCGGTGCGGTCCGGGTCGCTGGAGGCCTGACCCGGGCGGACCGGGGCGCCGTTGACGTCGATGACGGGGCTGGTCCCGGGGCCCGCCGGGCGGAGTTCCTCGACCTGGCCGGGCTGGGAGGCCTCGAGGATGCCCGGTTGCTGCGGCACCACCATGCCCATGTCGCTGGCTCGACGAGCCACCTCGGCGGAAGAGCTGACGTTTTCCAGGTCGCGGTGCAGCGTCTCCAGCTGGTTCGACAGCTGGGACTCCTGAGAGGACAGCTGCTGGATCCGGAAAGTCTGCTGGGTCGCGAGACCGGAGAGCCACATCGCCAAAGCGACGCCGCTGATCAGCATGATGATGGCCACCACGCTGACGCGGGCCAAAGAGCTGGCTTTCTTGGCCGGGGCCACCCGGCGGCCGCGGACGGACACGACTTGGCGGGAGCCCAAGCGTCGGTTGCCGCGTTCCGGTGCGCCGGTGCGCTCCGTGCCAGGGGCGACGTCCGTCCTGTTGCGCCGGACCGGGGCGGTGGCGCGGGCGCTGGCTTCGGCAGGCGCAGTCGCCCGGCTGGGGCGGCTGCTCCGGTCGCGCTCCAGGACGCCCGTCGCGCCGGTCGGGGTCCCGGTGGTGAAGTCTCGGCTGGCTCCCATGGCGCGCGGCCCCTTTCTCTTCGGGTGGATGTGTTTGGTGGTCATCGTTGGCCTCCCGGGGGAAGAGGGTCGTCGGGCAGAACCCGCTCGAGGGCACGCACGCGCACGGGGGCTGCGCGGGGGTTTTCTTCGATTTCCCGCTCGGTCGCCTTTTCTGCCCCGCGGGTGACCGTGCGGAACTTCGCGGCGGTGCCGGGCAGGTCCATCGGCAACCCCGGCGGGGTCTTCGAGGTCGACAGGTCAGTGAAGAAGCGCTTGACGATGCGGTCCTCCAGCGACTGGTAACTCATGAACACGGCCCTGCCGCCCACCCCCAGCAGGCCGGTGATGGCGGGGACGGCTTTCTCGACGGCCTCGAGCTCGGCGTTGACCTCGATGCGTAATGCCTGGAAAGTGCGCTTGGCGGGGTGGCCGCCGGTGCGTCGAGTCGCCGCGGGGATCACCTCATAGAGCAGCTCCACCAGCCGCGCGGAGGTGGTGAACGGCTCCTTGTCCCGCTCCCGCAGAATGGCGGAGGCGATTTTTCCCGCGAAACGCTCGTCGCCGTAGGTCTTCAGGATGCGGGCGAGGTCGCCATGGCCGTAGGTGTTGAGCACGTCCGCCGCGGTAATCCCCTGCGTGGGGTCCATGCGCATGTCCAGGGGCGCGTCGGTGCGGTACGCGAAGCCACGTTCGACCTGGTCGAGCTGCATCGAGGACACGCCGAGATCGTAGAGCGCCCCGGCGACTCCGTGGGCGCGGGCGAGGTTGAAGGTCTCTCCGGCGCCGTCGCCGATGACCTCGACGACCTCGTCGAAGCGCGCCTGCGCCGGAACGAAGCGCTCGCCGAACCCGGCGAGCCTCTCATTGGCTGCACGCAGCGCGTCGGGGTCCCGGTCGATGCCGATGACATGCGCCTCCGGAAACACCGTGAGAAAATGTTCGGTGTGGCCGCCGGCGCCCAAGGTGCCGTCGACGATGACGGCCGCGCCGTGTTCGGCGGCCGCCGCCCCCACTGCCGGGGCAAGCAATTCCGCCATCCGGTCACGCATCACGGGAACGTGCCCGTGGTTGGCTGCTTCGCCGTTGTCCGCCACGCCCGCCCCCTTCTGGTTTCTTAAACCTATGAGCCGTCGATATGTACATGGGTCCACTGGGGCACGTATAGGGCCCTGCCCGAGGCGGGGATCTGATGTCGGGGAAGTACACCAGAGCACCCGTCCTCGAGCAGAGTCCGTACACGCACTCCGCGGGTTCCGGCCCTCTAGAGAAGACCGGCGAGGAATTCGTCTGCGTCCGCCGCCGAATAGGCGGCTTCCGTCTCCTTTTGGTATTCGGCCCAGGATTCGGAGTCCC
>CALZCR010000233.1 GCA_945631445.1 uncultured Corynebacterium sp.
CTCGTAGATGACGTCTAGGACGGGGGCGTGCCCCAGCTGCGGCACGTGCTCCTGAACTGCGTCTGAGGGCACCGTGGAGACTAAGACGTCGGCCGCAGAGACGACGGCGGTAAGGTCCGCGTCAAAGCCCACGAAGTCTAATTCCACGGAACGTTTCTGCGCCAGCGGCGCCAGCTCCGCCCGCCGGTCCGAGCGGTTGATGACGGTGACGTGCGTGACCCCGACGTCCGCCAGCGCCCACAGGGCCGGGCGGGCGGTGCCGCCGGCGCCGACGATCACGGCGCGGGTGGGCGGGGTGAGGCCTTCGAAAAGTTCGGCGAGCGCGCCCGCGACCCCGTCGCAATCGGTGTTGTCTGCGCGCCACCCGGCGGTGGTGCGCACCAGGGTGTTGGCCGAGCCGATGGCGGCGGCCCGGTCAGTGACCTCCGTGGCAAACTCCAGGGCCGCGAACTTCGCGGGCATGGTCACGGAAAACCCGGCATACGACTCATCGGCCTCCTGCACCACCTCCGCCAACGTCTCGGCGGTGGCTTCCATACGGGTGTAGGCCCAGTCGTCGAGGCCGGCGGCGGCGTAACCGGCGTTGTGGAGGATCGGCGAACGCGAGTGCTCGATCGGCGATCCCAACACTGCGGCGCGGCGGGTGGCAGTCATGCTCGGAGGTTCTTTCTACTCGGCGGCGGGGTCGTAGTGGTCCAGGACTCCGGACTCCAGCGCGGACTGGACGTCGTTGAGGTGCTCCTCGAAGGTGTCGTTGAACACCGTCGTGCCGTCATGGTCGACGGTGACGAAGAAGAGCCAGTCGCCTTCCGCCGGGTTTTCCATGGCGAGCACGGCCTCCTGCGAGGGGGAGGCGATCGGGGTCTGCGGCAGGCCGTCGGAGGCGTAGGTGTTCCACGGGGTCACACGCGCGCGGTCCTCGTCGGTGGTGGCGACCTCCACGTCCGGCAGGCCGTAGTTGACGGTGGAGTCGAACTCCAGGCGCATGGGCGCCTCCAGGCGGTTGAGGATGACGCGGCCGACCTTGTCGAACTCCCCGGCCGGCGCCTCGCGTTCCACGAGAGAAGCAGAAATCAGCAGCTCATAGGGGGTCAGACCGATGGATCCGGCGCGGTCGGTGATGCCGGTCTGGTTGTACTGCGCCGTCGAGCGGGTGATCAGATCCGTCAGAATGGTCTGCGCGTCATGGTTCGGGTCGATCACGTATTGGCCCGGGGCGATGAGCCCTTCGATGCGCTTGGGGTCTTCGCCGCGGGAGCGGACCTGCTCCAGCGCCCACTCGGGGGCGCCCAGCTCGGCCGGGTCGACGGTGGCGGCCGCGCGCTCGAGGTCTGCGACCTGCACGCACGATTCTTCTCCCCCGTTGTCGCAGGAGACTTGGGAGATCTGGCTGTAGATGCCGTAGCGGACGTCCCCGCCCAAGACGTTGAGGTCCATCAGCGTCGCCCCGCCGGGGATGTCCAGCATCTCGACCTGGTTTTCCGGGTCGAGCAACGCCTCGACCGCGGCCGCCGCGCTCATCTGCCCCTGGAGGCGGTAGAAACCGGGGGTGATGGAGTTGGCGTCGGGGTTGTTTCCGGCGGCGGTGAGGAAGGCGGATTCGGTGGCGACGATGTCGCGTTCCGCCAGTTCCGGGGCGAGTTCGCTCATGGACGCGCCTTCCGGGATCTGGACGAGTTCCTGGACCTCGTTGCCGGCGCCCTCATAGTCGGAGACGTTGCCGCTGACCGTGCTGGAGGAGTCGGCGCTGAACATCTGGTAGGCGATGTAGGCCACCGAACCGAAAATCAGCACGACGGAGGCGATGAGCACGGCCAAGGCGCGCTGACGGCGTTTGACGTACATCGGCTTCATGTTCCGGGTCGGGGCGTCCCCGGAGCGACGGGAAGGCTTAGTCATCGCGGTGGTCCTTGTCTGTCGGTGCGGCGGCTTCGCTGGCGGCCAAGGTCGCGGCGCGGCCATCGAGCCAGGACTGCAGGATCTCTACCGCCGCAACCTGGTCGATGATGGCGCGCCCTGCTTTTTCCGATACTCCTGACGAGCGTAGCGCGGTGGTGGCGACCACCGTCGAGAGTCTTTCGTCGGCTAAGCGGACAGGGACGTCGCGACCGGCGCCGGTGAGTCGTCGGCGGATCCGGAAAGCTATTTCTTTCGCGTGTTTGACGGAGACGGAGCCGTGCCCTTTGAGAGTGCGGGGAAGGCCCACCACGACCTCGACGGCGGAATACTCCTCGACGAGTTCGACCAACCGGTCGACGTCGGCCTTGTCCCGGTCCTTGAAGCCGGTTTCCCTCTCGACGGTTTCCACCGGCGTCGCGAGCTTAGCGTCCCGGTCGGAGGAGGCCACACCGATGCGCACGGTGCCCACATCGATCCCCAGGCGTCGGCCTGGCCCCGGGTCATCGACGCCGGGGACGTCGGGGGTTACCTTCATCGTCGGGGTAAACCTTTCTTCTCGCTGGTCTGCCGAGCGCCTCGCCGGCCGGCCACGGTCAGGTGGCGCGCACACGCCGGGGCGGTAGACGCCGCCTCCTGCTGCCTCGTGACCGTTTCGTTATCATATGCAGAATGTCAGGAATTTGCCACCTGATCGCGGACGGCGCTGAAGCCTGCTTCCACCCCGGCGACGTCGCTGCCGGAGCCTTGCGCCATGTCCGGCTTGCCGCCGCCGCGGCCGCCGACGTAGCCGCCGAAGAGCTTGACTAGCTCACCCGACTTGACGCCCTTGTCCACCGCGGCCTGCGTGGCGCCGACGACGAACGGGACCTTGCCGTCGACGTCGCTGGCCAGCAGCACCACGGCGGTTTCGCCTTTGAGCCGGCCCCGCAGGTCCGTGGCGACGGTGCGCAGGTCACCGGCGGCGACGCCGTCGAGTTTGACCATGAGCAGTCGGACCTCGCCGACGGTTTCCGCCTGCTCCAGCAGCTGCCCGGTCTGGGCGGTGAGCTGCTGGCGGCGCAGGTTCTGGATTTCCTTCTCCGCGGCCTTCAGCCGGTCCGTCAGCTGGGCGATGCGGTCCGGCAGCTCCTCGGTCTTGGCCTTCAGGTTCGAGGCCAGCCCGGAGGCCAGGGCGGCCTCCTTGGAGTAGTACTTGAACGCGTCCATCCCCGAGTACGCCTCGATGCGGCGGGCGCCGGAGCCGACGGAGGTCTCGCCGAGGACTGCGACGGGGCCGATTTGCGCGGAGGTCTCGACGTGGGTGCCGCCGCAGAGTTCCGTGGAGAACGGGCCGCCGATTTCGACGACGCGGACGTCGTCGGCGTAGGTTTCGCCGAACAGCGCGGTCGCCCCCATGGCCTTGGCCTTGTCGAGGGTGGTCTCGATGGTGTTGACGGACCAGTCGACGTCGACCGCCTGGTTGGTGATCAGGGCGATCTCGTCGAGCTGGTCAGCGGAGAGCTGCTCGGTGTAGTTGAAGTCGAAGCGCAGGTAACCCGGGCGGTTCATGGAGCCCGCCTGGACGGCGGTGGGGCCGAGCACCTGGCGCAGCGCGCCGTGGATGAGGTGGGTCGCGGTGTGTGCCTGGCGGGCGCCGTGGCGCCAGTTTTCGTCGACTTCCGCGCTGACCCGCATCCCCAGCTCCACGCCGCCGGCGATGACGGTGGCCTTGTGCACCCAGATCCTCTTGCCGATCTTCTGCACGTCCGCCACCTCCAGCACCGTGTCGCCGGCCACCAGGCGACCGCGATCGCCCAGCTGGCCGCCGGACTCGGCGTACATCGGGGTGATGTCGAGGATGACCTCGACGTCCGTCCCAGCCGGAGCCGAGGTGACGGAGACCCCGTCGGAGACGTGGCCGATGACTGTGGCGTCG
>CALZCR010000234.1 GCA_945631445.1 uncultured Corynebacterium sp.
CGGCCAACGCCGCCTGCTCAAACTCTCCGCGCGGGGCGCCCACCAGCTGGCCGAGTTCATCGCCGTTGGGGGCGATGAGGCTGGGGGCGGCGAGAGCAAGATGCTCGCCCAGCGCTTCAATCGCCGCTTCTGAGGTGTCCACCGCGATGGGCAGCCCGGGGCACCGGGCAGAAACCACCATGATGATCTCGCTGTACAGGTCCGCCGGCGTCCCCTGCGGCAGGGAACCCGCCATGACCAGGTACTGGGCCTGATCGGCGTACTCGAGGATCTTGTCCGTCAACGCCCTGCGTGCCCGCGGGGACAGCGACGCGCCGGGGCCGTTGAGCTTGGTGGTGACCCCGCCCGGTTCTTCGACGGTGGTGTTGATGCGCACTCCTTCGGGCACGTCGATGTAATCGAAGGGAATGCCCGCCTCATCGGCCAAGGCGAGGAAAGGATCGGTGTGCCGAGCGGGAAACAACGCCAGGCTGTCGCGGCCCGCCAGTCGCACGGCCTGGGTGACGTTGACTCCTTTGCCTCCCGCCACGCGGGCGACCGCTCGGGGGCGTTGCACTTCTCCCCGCTCCAGCGGGCCGGACAACACCAACGTGGTGTCCAGGCTCGGGTTGGGCGTCACGGTTAAAATCACTCTGCCGACATCTCCTTGGTCGATGACGCGTGTGCCCTGCCCAAGGGCCGGGCAGGCGTCGCGCACGTCCCGTGGGGCGCGTGGGACCGCCGCAGACGACGGCCCGCGACGGCGATGTCGCTCAATTTTTGCCCGGTCGTGTCCGAATGTCAATGCGTTCGGCGGCGGCTGGGCCCGAAGTCAGCCGGCGATGACGACCTCGATCTCGCGCTCGCGCAAGGACTCCACGAAAGTGTCCGGGGCCGCGTTGTCGGTGATGACGACGTCGACCTGGTCGAGGCTGGCGAAGCTGACCAGGTAGTCGTTGCCCAATTTGGTGGCGTCGCACAGCACCACGACCTTGTGGGCGTTGGTGACCATCGCGGATTTTACCGCCGCCTCCTGGGAATCGGCGGTGGACAGCCCGTGGTCTAAGGTCAGGGCGTTGGTGCCCATGAAGGCCACGTCGGCGCGCATGAGGGCGAGCGTGCGCAGCGCGGTGTCACCGACCACTGCCTGGGTGATCGCACGGACTTGCCCTCCCAGCAACTGGACTTCACCCAGACCTGCCGTGGACAGGTTCAACGCGATGGGCAGGGAGTTGGTCACGATCGACCACTGGGCGGCTATGGGGTTGTCGCTGATCAAATCCGCCAGGGCCGTGGTGGTGGTGCCCGCGTCCAGGAAGATGCCGCCGCCGGCGGCCGGCAAAAACTGCGCGGCCGCGTCAGCGATGGCCTGTTTGGCGGACGGCGCGGAACGGAACCGGGCGTCGAGGGTGAACTCGGCGGTCTGGAAGCTCTGGCTGGCCACGGCGCCGCCGTGCACCCGGTGGACGACCCCCTCGCGGTCCAGGACCGCCAAGTCGCGGCGGATGGTTTCTGCGGTGACGTTGAACTTCGCCGAAAGCTCGGTGACGTTGACGCGTCCTTCGACGGCGGTCAGGGAGGCGATTTGTCGGCGGCGTTCCTCTGCGTACATGCACCAGGTCCTTCACGAGTTGCTGCGGCCTGGGCCCGAAGCGGGTCTTCGGGGGCGGGGCCGGCGGCGGCGGGTCAATGACAGTATGATTCCAGAGATTGACCACACCTCGGTGCGTCGTCCCCCGTATGAGGGGGAAGCTTGTCGGTCACCTGCGGAAATTAGTGCTCACAGCTTACGCATCAGGGAGACGACCTTGCCCATGATCTGGGACTGATCCCCCTTGATGGGGGAGAAGTTCTCGTTGTGCGGCAGCAGCCACACCCCCGTGGCATCCTTGTGGAATTCCTTGACCGTGGCTTCCCCGTCGAGCATGGCGGCGACGAAATCACCTTGCTCCGCGACTGGCTGGGAGCGCACGACGACCCAGTCGCCGTCGAGAATGCCCGCCTCCCGCATGGATTCGCCGACCACCTGCAGCATGAACAGCTCGCCGTCGCCGACGAGGTCGGCGGGCATGGGGTAGTACTCGTCGATGTTTTGTTCGGCGAGGATGGGGGAGCCGGCCGCGATGCGCCCGACCACCGGGACATACGTCGGGGCGGGGCCGGCGTCCGCGGCCTGCGAAGCGGACTGTTTGTCGTCGCGCTGCTTCGGGGCGGTCTCCGTCAGGTGGCGGATGTCGACGGCGCGCGGCTTGTTCGGGTCCCGTCGCAAAAAGCCTTTCTTCTCCAGCTCCTTGAGCTGATAGGCGACCGAAGACGTGGACTGCAGCCCGGCGGCGTCGCCGATTTCCCGGATGCTGGGCGGATAACCGCGCAGCACGATGGCGTCACGGATGACCTCCAGGATGCGGCGCTGGCGGGCAGAGAGGGTGTCGACGTCGAGTTTCTTCTTGGCGGAGGATGCCGCGGCGGGGTCGGGCGTCGCGGCGGATTTCTGTGCGGCCATCGGGGGCCTCCTTTGAATCCGGGGCTGAAAAGGTCGTTGCCCTTGTGTTTACCACGTCTTTGCACGAATGTTCGACTCTTTGGGGGCACATGTGGACAAATTTTCGAAAGCCTGTTAGAAATCGAACATGTACGCGACATCGAACAGGCGGTCGAACCTGGCCCCCGGGCGGTGTCGGCCACCCCGTGTACGTTGACGCCATACGCGAGCCCAAGGACGGCGCCCCATGATCTTTTCGCTTCTGCCACGCCACCGGAGAGAGCCGACTTTTTCCCCTTCTTTCCACATCGTTCCCGCAGCGTCTGTGTGGGAACCGTCGCCCACGGCGGCCACGTGCACCCGCTCGCCGCGGGTGCGGACACTACGCGCCGCGCCGCCCCTGGCGCCGGGCGGCCCACCTCCTCCGCACAGTCGGTCCGGGGGCACGGGGCGCGCGAGTGCTCGCCGGGAGGCGGGTCGAACATACCTTCTGGGCGCCCTGCTCGGATTCTCCGTGGTCGTGGGCACCGTCTATGCCGTGAACGGAGAAACCGCGGCCCTTCCGCCCCAGCCGGCCGGCCCCGTCAGCGCCGTGGTAGCCAAGTAAGTGGGCGGCGCTGAAGGAAAAGAAAAAGCCCGGGGCTAGACTGACAGGTCCACCACATGTCAGCGTCTGACGGGAGCCGATCACCGTGCATTGCCCTTTTTGCCACCACGAGCATTCCCGCGTCATTGATTCCCGCGTCATCGAGGCAGGCACGGCGACGCGGCGGCGCAGAGAGTGCACGCACTGCCAGGGCCGTTTCACCACCTTGGAAAAAGCAGTGCTCCTGGTGGTCAAGCGCAACGGCGTGACCGAGCCGTTCAGCAGGGAAAAGCTCATTCGCGGCGTGCGCCGGGCGTGCCAGGGGCGCGAAGTCACCGACGATGCGCTGAAGAAGCTGGCCCAGCAGGTGGAAGAGACCGTGCGTGGGCAGGGCAGCTCGCAGATCAACGCCAACGACATTGGTTTGGCCGTGCTGGAGCCGTTGCGTGAACTCGACGAAGTCGCCTATCTGCGTTTCGCGTCCGTCTACAAGTCCTTCGAGTCGGCGGAGGATTTCGAGTCGGAGATCCGCCTGATGCGTCGGCGCGCACGGGAGGACTGACCCTCCCGCGCCCGCCCTCGGGTCGTGGCCGTCAGAGCTTGGCGATGGCCTTTTCGATCCGCCGCGCGGAGACCGGGTGAGCGGTGCCCAACCGCTGGGCGAACAGGCTGACCCGGAATTCTTGGATCATCCAGCCGATGTCGCGCACCGCCTTCGACTTCGCCCGGGCCGCCGGCAGCTGCTTCAACCTCGCCCGCAAG
>CALZCR010000235.1 GCA_945631445.1 uncultured Corynebacterium sp.
CACGCCACCAACGACGTGCGCACCGTCGCGGTACGCGCCGCGTCGTCGGCGGGGGAGTCCACCACCGCGGACCTGCCCAGCAACACCCAAGACAACAGCAGCACGAGAATGCCGACCCACAACACCGCCGCCGACACCCCGGAGCCGTGGCCGAAGCTCAAAACTCCAGGTTGAGCGCCTCCAGCGCCCCGCCCCGGTTCCGGGTCGCGCCCGCGCCGAAAGAACCCAACGCGATCAGCGCCGACCCGACGGCCCCCAGCACCGCCGGAGACGGCAGCCGGCGGGCGAGGTTTTCCAGCCGCCAACGGCCACCCTGCAACATCGTCATGGATCAGCTGCGACGTTCGGTCGCACGGATAGCCAGATCGCGTAAAGTCTCCGTCACCTCGGCGGAGACCCCGGCCTCCGCCAGGTGCCCGAGCCCGGACGCCGTCAACTCCGTGATCATCTCCTCCACGGCCTCCGGCGCGCCGGTGTCCGCGATCAACTGGGCCAGGCGGGAAAGCTCCGCCGGATCGGCGGCGACGCCCACCCCGGCCCGCAGCTGGGCGGCGGCCTCCGGCGCGTTCGCGTCCGCGCGCTGCAGGGCGGTCGCCAACAACACCGTGCGCTTGCCCTCCCGCAAATCATCGCTCGCCGGTTTGCCGGTGACCTCCGGGTCGCCGAACACGCCGAGCTGATCGTCGCGCAACTGGAAGGCCACGCCGATGTCCCGGCCGTACCCACGAAACGCCTCGACGAGACGGTCCGGGGCCTGCGCGATGGCGGCGCCCAGATGCAACGGACGCTCGATCGTGTAGGCCGCCGTCTTGAAACGGTTGACCGACTGCGAGCTGCCCACGTCCTCGGAACCCGTGTTCTCCAGGTAAATGTCGAGCAACTGCCCACCGATGACCTCCGTGCGCATCCCCACCCACGGCGCCCGCACCCGAGCCAACGCCGCCGGGGACAGCCCCGAATCCTGCAACATGTCCTCCGCCCAGATCAACGCGAGGTCGCCGACCAAAATTGCGACGGACTCACCGAAATGATCCGCGTCACCGCGCCAACCGTGCTCCCGGTGCGCGGCCGCCGCGGCCCGGTGCACCGTCGGCTTGCCGCGCCGGGTGTCGGAGGAGTCGATGATGTCGTCATGGACCAGGGCGCACGCCTGAATGAACTCCAACGAACTCACCGCCCGCAGCACCGCGTTCGGGTCCTCGTCGCCGTCCAGGCCGCCAGCGCCCACGAAACCCGTCCAGGCGAAGAGGGGGCGGACGCGCTTGCCGCCGCCGAGGACGAAATCTTCCAGATACGACATCGCCGTGGTCACGGCGGGGCCGATCTCCGCGACCTGGGAGCGTCGGGAGTCGATGAATTCGGCGAGGACTTGGCGGGCAGCTTCGGGGATCTGGTCAAGGGACAAGGTGGCGGCGTCGGGGTGAGTCACGGGGGAGAGTTTCCTTACATGGTGGGGTCCAGCCGAAGATGCAACGACCTCACTCTACCGAGCGGGACGATGGGCCGGAAGCTAACGGTCCCGGCGGGAAGTGGGTTGTGCCAGGGGGAGCGGGGCGCCGAGCACGGCGAAGGGGCGGGAGTCACCGTCGAAGTGGAAGTTGCGCAGCACGTCGTGGAAGCCCAGGGACCGGTACAGGCCGAAGGCGTTGTTGTTCTCGTCGGGGACCTCGGGCGTGGACAGTAACGCGGTTCGGGCGGGGACGTTCCACAGCAGGTCGGTCAGTAAGCGACGGCCGACGCCGACGCCTTGCAGGCCCGGTCGCACGTGGATCTCGGCGATTTCGAAGTAGTCGCCGGCGATCTCCCCGATCACTTCGTCGTCGTGTCCGCTCGCCCTCAGCCCTTTGCGCAGTTGGCGGTCCCACCAGGTTTCGCGGGTGCCCAAAAATCCGTATGCGAGGCCGATGACGTCGTTGTGGGTGGCGGCGAGGATGGCGGTGAACCCGGGTAAGAACGTGTCCTCTCGCCAGGCGCGGACGCGCTGGTTGCGCACGGAGGGGCTGTAACCCATGGCGGCGATGTAGATGTCCACCAGTCGTGGGGCGGCGATGGAGAACTCAGGCCCGGAGATGCGGCGGATCGAAATGTTCACGCCCCCATCGAACCAGAGCCGCCGGTCGGGGGCCACCACCGGGCCAGGCATGCGAACGTGTGTTCTAATTTTGGGGCGGTGATGTCCGGTGCGTTTTCTACCCTCAGGGCAGAAGAAAAACCGGCGTCCCAGCCGGTGCAGCCCTTGAGGAGGCGACCCGCATGGCCCAGATCATCTCCGCCACCACCCGTGTCGGCCGCCGAGTGAGTGCGCGCGACCGCCATCTCTTCGCCGCGCGCACGTCGCTCGATCGCGCCCGCGCCCATTTTTCCCGGAACGAGGCCGGGTTGGCGCTGGAAAACGCCTACCTGGCGGCGTTGCGCACCGCGGGCGCACGCATCGCGGTCTCCGAGGTCCTGGCCAAACGCAAACGCTTGCCCTCCAGCGCCTGGGACAAACTGGCGCTGGTGGACGGCGCGGGTTGTGCCCGGGCGCAAGAATTCTCCCGTTACTCCGCGTGGCGTTCCCGCGTGGGCTCCGGCATCGAACGAGATCCGGACGTCGGGCTCGTCGGCGACTTGCTCGCCCGGGCGGAAGCATTTCTTGCAGAGGTGGAGGCGGACGCCGGGTGGCGTTCTTCCGCTGATGACGCCGCCTAAAAACGGTGGTTGTGCGCGGGTCCGGGGCCCTGGCAAGGCGTGTCGCGCAAAAGTAAAGAATCCGTCATTGGTATTGGAGGGAACAAAGTAGATACGCTGGACGTTAATAAGGTAGGACGGTAATTCGACCGCGGTGGAACGGTTACCGGGGCCAAGTTTGACTCACACGACAACCTGGAGGAACAGTGTCGCTATCAGAGCAGGAGCAGCGAGCACTCAGGGAGATTGAGCGCTCCCTTCTCGCTGACGACCCGACGTTCGGCGCATCTGTGGCCGCCGACAGTACTTTTTCCGGCGGCCGTGGCTCGGTGACGCTGCGTGGCGTCGCCATCGCTGTCGTGGGGCTCATTCTGCTGATCGCGGGCGTCGCTCTCGCCCAGGTCAGTTTCTGGTTCATCGCCCTCAGCATCGTCGGATTCCTCGTCATGCTCGGCGCTGGCGTGTGGATGCTGCGGACTCCGAGCTCGGAAGGGCGCGGCGAGGCGGAAAGCAAACGTGGCGGACGTCAGTCCCGCGACGGAGCGGCCCCCTCGAAGCTGGAGGAAAACTTCCGTCGTCGATTCGAAGACAACCAGTGACCCCGCAATAAACGGTGGCCCATCTCGGCCATCCTGACCCCCGTTGCCGCCGACCCTGCCCGGGTCGGCGGCAGACGTGCTTTCCCACCTTCTCCAGTCGGCGCCGTCCACCTTCCCCCACCAGGCGACACGCGCGGGACACCTTCCAAAATCCTGCCAGTTTTCGTGTGATGCACTGTCCGTCCGCACCTGCCCGGGTCACGCGGTGGGCGAGTGGTCTTCGCCCCGGGAAACCGCTGGTCGAGACGGCCACGCCCGGCGAACACGGGAGTGGAGGTCCCCGTGGCGCCGGACCCGGCCGCAGTCGCGGCCCATCACTTTCCGTGTCCTGTTTCCGGGGCGAACAGGGACGACGGGGATATTTGGCGGATCACCGGGCGGGTTGCCTGTTGATTGTGGGGCGAAGTGGGTTAAAGTGGGGCCAGTGACGAACACGGAAAACAGTCCACAATTGTTCTCCGGGTAAGGCACTGAGAAATGAATCTGAGCCATTGATCAAACGTTCCCGTCGGCGGGCCAGGGGAAGGGGCACCGA
>CALZCR010000236.1 GCA_945631445.1 uncultured Corynebacterium sp.
GCCCATGACCTGAAGATGGCCTCGGGCGTGCAATCCGGGCGGCTGGCGGAAGGGGAATCAATGGAGATGGATTTGGGCGTGGTCAGCGCCGACATGCACGGCTGGTGCACGATCGCCGGCCACGAGATTCAGGGCATGACCTTCGACGTCGTCGTGGTGTAGGCCGGAGAACCGCATCGACCCAGTTGCGGAAACCTCACAGTCGCATCACGAAAAGCCCTGACCGGGCCCACACTGTCTACCCTGGCGAGTACCCGACGACCATGCCCCGACGAGGAGCGCCATGAGCATGAGGACACCTGTGAAAGTGGCGGCGCTGACGGCCGCAGCCGCACTCGCTTTAGCCGGATGCGCCGACGGCGAGGCTGACGGCGAAGTCACCACCGTCACCGCCACCGACAACGCCCCCACCCAAGACACCGCACCGCCCGAGGCACCGCCGGCGCCGACCACGGATACTGACGCCGCGGTCGAGACCACCACCCAGACCGGCGGCCCCGGCGATGAAGTCTCGGCCGACGACCTCCCCTACGAACCGGTGGGCAGCGAAGTGACCATCGCCGGCGAACCCTCCACCATCTGCATCCACGGCGACGGCTGGGGCACCAATATCTGGGCCGGCAACGAGAACACCAGCTGTGAATTCGTGATCGCCACCCACGAAGCGCTGATCGAGGGACTCAACGCCACCGAGGACGATATCCGCGACCACCTGCGCAATCAGGTCGAGGTCTACAGTCCGGTCACCGAGCAGGAGTACACGCTGACGTGCGCTCCCCGCAACGAGAAGCTGGTGACCTGCTCCGGCGCGGACGACGCGGCGGTGCACTTCTACTAAAAGTCCTCGGCGGAGGGCACGCCCGGCGCGCCGTCGCGGAGCCAGGCGCGCACGGCGGCGGTGGCCCGGGTGTCGTCCTCGTTATAGCGCAATAACGTCTCCCTGGCCCCTCGCCCCGGTTGATCGACCACCTGTGCCCGGCGGTAGGCGTGGACGGAGTCTTCCCCGTCGAAGCCTTCGTCCGCCCAGGTGTAGCCGGCTTCGGGGGCGACGATTTTCAGGCCGATGCCGTGGGGCCCGATCAGGTGGCGGCGCACCCAGACGAAGACGTCGCGCCATTCGTCGGAGGCGATGAAAGCGTTGACTTCCTCGAGTCCCGGGACCACGAGGCGGCCGAAACGGCGGCCGCCGAAGCGGGTGGCGGTGGAGCGGAACCAATGGTTTTCACCGTTGGCGGAATAGCAGTAGGCGGCGAACGTCAGGCCGGCGGCATGGGCGTCGGCGCGGGCGGCCATGAGCCAGTCCCAGAACTTCGCGAAGTTCTCGGCTTCCGCGTCGCCGCCGAGGTCTTTCCAGGTCGCGAAGCCGTGGTAGTCGGCGCCGTCGAAAGCGCCCCACAGGTAGGCGCCGTGGTCGAGGTAAGCCTCCATGTCGACGTCGATTTCCACGTCGGCGTGCGGTCCCGTGACGTCCCCGGCCGCGGGGCGGCGCAGCAGGGGCGTGCCGCTGCGCCAGGCGGCGGCCAGCGCGGAGGGCTCCCCTGCCCGGGCGTCGATCAGGTCGGCGACGGTGGTGATCCCGCGCTGGCGGAAATCACGCGCTTTATCGCCGGGCAGCACGAGGCTGATGTCGTCGGCGGCAACGAGTTCCGGTTCGCAGCGCGACCAGAAGCGGCAGGTGGCGCACTCTTTGACGCGGCGGGCCACGATCGGCCAGCCGGCTTCCAGAGCCGCGGTCAGCGCCGGTTGGAATCCGGCGGTGTCGGTGAGGAAAACCGTGGTGCGGTCTTGCCCGATGGCGCCGCCGCGCCCGCTGTCCCGCCCGATGGCCGCCAGCGCGCGGGCGGCCAGCCCGAGCCGGTAGCCGTCGATGACGTGGTGACGCGGCCGGTAGCCGACCTCCAGGGGCCGGCTGAGGCCGAGCCGGTTGGTGGCTACGGCTTGCATCACGGATTTCTTGTCGGGCCGGGCGACGCGGTGATTGCTGAAGATGACGGGGGCGTAGCTGCCGTCCTCGCGCCGGACGAGCACGTCGACGACCACCTGCCACCGGTGGCCGGCGTCGGAGCCGGTGAACACTGCGCCGGTGACCAGGGTGGCCTCAGCGGCGATGGCCGCGAGGGTGGACAGCTCGGCGTCCTCAGGGTCGTCGGCTCCGGGCAGGTCGACGCGCAGGAAGGGCTTGCGGCGGCCGTCGCCGAGTCCGCGGCGGGTCGGCAGCAACGCCGCAATCGCCTGCGACTCCGCTTCCGCGCGTTGGCGACGAGCGACGGAGTGTTCGGTGGGCGGCGTGTCCGGGAAATATTGGCGCTGGACATAGCGGTACCGGCAGCCGACGAGGTCGGGGGCCGTTACCTGCCGCGGGTCCATAACGTTCACAACCTTGACAGCTTAACGGACAGAAAACGGTAAGGTGAATGACGTTAGGGAACGACAAAACTTTAGGTAGGACACGATAACCATGGGCATTCTCTCGACGATCCGTAAGCAGCGCACCAAGGCCCGCAAGGAGATCAAGTCTGCGCAGACCCGTGCCCGTCATGAAGTCAAGCAGTCCGCGAAGACGCAGGCGCGCCGCGAGAAGTTGCTGGCCAACCTGGAGAAGGATCTGGTCAAGGCCGAGCAGAAGAACCTCAAGAGCAAGCGCAAGCATGAGGAAAAGCAGGCTAAGCAGGAATACGAGAAGGTCAAGGCGGGCAAGGTCAATCCCCAGCGGGTGCGCCGGTGGATCGGGGCGGCCCGAGTCGCCGCGCCGGTGCTGCTGCCGCTGATTTATCGGGCTATCACCGCTGGCCGGGAGCAGCTGGTGACGGCGCGGGCGAACCAGGCCGGCATCAGCAGCGACCAGCTGGCACAGTTTTCCGGCCACGGCGGGCAGGTCAAGGCCCGCATCGAGGGCGTGCGCGCCACGTTGACGGAGGCGGAGCTGCCGGTCGGGTTCGCCCGCGACGCTGAAGACCGGTTGGATGAGCTGGTCATCGCCGTCGACAACGCGGAATACATGAGCCCGGAGCAGCGCCGTCGTTCCCTGTCCGCGATCAACCGGGACTTGGACAAGGTCGCGCAGGAGATTCAGCAGAAGATCACCCGCGGTTAACCGTTTCCGGCACGCCCCGCCCCCCGGCTTCCAGGCGGGACGCGTCAACGTGTGTGCCCAGCCGTTGCCGCATCACTCGATGCCGGTGCCAGGCCGTGCCTTGTCGCAGGGACTGCGTTGACACTTCCCCACGCCGAGCCCGCTCCCCAGGGCGCCGGCGGAGAGGCGCCGGGTGCGGGCTCATCTCTCTCGAGGGCGCCCCGCAGGACATGCCGGGGTCTTGCTGTTGTCGCTGTTTCGCTCTGGCATTGAAGAATTTCCGCTCATTACGCACAGAGACATTAGAGGATATTCACAGAATGAATCGAGCGGAATAATTTTTATTTATGTGCAGGTTAAATTGCTTTCACAATGAACGCTTGCAATATAAATGAATGCCATAGTATTTTAAGTACATGCTATAAAAATGGCGGATATTCCGGCACTTCAACCGAAAATTTTCCGTGGCCTGTGGCAAAGAAAAGATCACGACAAACAAGGAGAATACCTATGGCACGCCGTGAAATCACCCAATACTTCGATGATCTGGATGGCTCTGCCTTGACTGAAGAAGAACTACATGTCGTTCGTTTCAGCCTGGACGGCACTGATTACGTACTCGACCTCTCCGCGGACAACGCCCGCGATTTCCGCGAACTCCTCGACCCCTACTTGAAGGTCGCCCGCGAGGAAACCGCCAACGTCCTGGAAAAGGCCGACCCGGCGGA
>CALZCR010000237.1 GCA_945631445.1 uncultured Corynebacterium sp.
TATACCGCCGTCAGCAGTGCAAAGATGTACGCCTGCAGGACACTCACCAGGATCTCGAAGAACGCGAAGGCGATGGCGCCAAACAGCGAGGCGATCGAGACTGCGCTCCATCCGTTCAACTGCCAGAAGAAGAAGTTCGTGGCAGAGAACATGAGGACCAGGATGATGTGGCCGGCGAGCAGGTTGGCCATCAGACGCACGGTCAGCGTGAAGGGGCGCAGAATGAATGTCGAGAAGAACTCGATCGGAATCACCAGCACATGCATCCAGCTCGGAATGCCCGGGACCACGGTCTCGGCCTTCAGGTACTTGAAGAAGCCGTACTTCTTCGAACCGGCGTAGATGAATGCGCCCCAGGCAATCAGTGCGAGCACGAGCGGGAAACCGATACGCGCGTTCGCAGAGACGTTGAGCCCGGGGATGATGGTGGAGATGTTCGTGATGAACACGGCGAAGAAGATGCCGGCGATCAAAGGAAGGAAACGACGTCCATCCTTCTTGCCCAACGAATCTTCGGCGATGTGGATACGAACGAAGTCGATCACGTTCTCCGCGAAGTTCTGCACTCCACTGGGGACCAGCTTCGGCTTGCGCATGGCCCAAGCGAAGAAGATCACCATGATAGCGACCATGAGAAGACGGACGATCATCAGACGGTCTAACGCAAAGGCGCCTCCGGCGAATTCTGCGAGGAACATGTGTTCGGTGTCGACGAACCAGTTCCCCTCACCGTCGTTGCCAAAGCCCGGGAAAAACTCTTTGTACAGATCTGGGGCATAAAATTCGCCCTTGAAGGCCAAAGTTGAAACGCTCAGCGTTCTCTCCCGTGTTCGGGCCGCGCCAAACTGGCGGGGTTTTCAAGCCCGTGCTCGTTGGTGCGGTGCGATGGACGTCGTAATCTTTTCTTCGGCTGCCCCGGATTCCGTCGCACATCGTCGTGGCAGCCTGCGGACCTTGGCGCCCCCAGTCCGCACGGCGGAGTTGGTGGAGGTTTCAGATCCAACGGACAGAATAACAGTCGCCCCCGCCACCCGCGATCCCGACCCTCCCCCAAGTTCATTCACAGCATCTCCCCAGAACGGCCTGTTCCACCCTGAGCAGGGGAAACACTGGCCCCCAACACTATGGAGGGTGACCTACCCAACATTCCCCTGTCATGAGTGACCCCAGAAAGAATGAAACTACCCCCGCGCGGGTGGAAGCGGGGGTAGCCGAAAGGTGTGGCTAGCTGGTGTAGGTGACGTTGGTGGTGATCAGCCCCCACAGCTCTGCGGCCATGACCACGATCAGCGCCACCAAGAGAGTGACCACGAAAGCCGTCTGGTGATAGAAGGTCAGCCCGTCCAGCGCAATGAAGATCATCATCACCAGCACGAGTTTGACCAGCCAGCCGCCGAGGACGATGGCTCCGGTGGCGCCGGTGGAGGTGTTGGCGGTGACCAAGATGCTCACCGCGGTCAGCAGGACGTAGCCGCCGCCGACGGCGGCCCCGATCAGCACGCCCCAGATGCCCGGCAGCCCCTGCGCCCCTCCCCACGCCGCGAGGGAGATCACCGTGACGACCACCAGTCCGATCGTCCCGTATTTCAGGGCCCGCAGAAGGGGGCGGCGATGGTCGTCGTACTTGGACTTGGGCGCGGCGGCGCCGCCGAGGGGGGAACCCGTCTCGGGGGCGGGGTTTTCAGATGGGGTGCTCACGGGCTTTTACCCTACCGAAGTCACCCCTGGCGACGAACTTTTACGCCGGTTCGGAACGCTCGACGACCTTCGGCCCCCGCTCCCGTGCCGTCCGGCGACGAACCACGGGCACCGCGGTGACGGCCGCGGCCACCAGGGTCATGACGACGAACAAGGCCAGCGCGTAGCCCGGCGGGATGACGGAAAAACTCACGGCGCCGAAAGCGACGACGCTGACCCACAGGTACAGCACCAGGACGGTGCGCCGGTGGGTGTGACCGAGCGAGAGCAGCCGGTGATGGATGTGCATCTTGTCCGCGGCGAACGGAGAGCGGCCGCTGGCCAGTCGCCGGACCACCGCCAGCAACAGGTCGAGCACCGGCACGAACACGGCGGCGAGCACCACGATGATGGGGCTGAGCAGTGCCACGACGTCCGCCGCGCCGTAGAGGCTCATGTTGATTTTCCCGGAGGCCGACGTGGAGGCGGCGGCCAGCAGCAGCCCGATGAGCATTGATCCGGAGTCACCCATGAAAATACGGGAAGGCTCGAAGTTGTGGGGCAAAAACCCCGCGCACATGCCCACCAGCGCCGCCGCGATGATGGCGGGCGGGTACGCGGAGACCGCGCCTCCCTGGTCGTGCAAGACGGTCAGAGAAAAGACCAGGATGGCCCCGCCCGCGATCATGCCCAGTCCCGCGGCCAGGCCGTCGAGCCCGTCGACGAAGTTGATGGCGTTGATCAGCAACACCGTGAACACCGTCGTGACGATCACGCCCTGCACCTGGCTGAGCACGACGGTGGTGCCCTCCCCGGCGGGCCAGTAGAAGACGGTCCAGGACAGGCCGAGCAGGCTCATGATCACCGCGGCGATCACCTGCCCGATGAGTTTGGTCACGGCGTCGAGCTCGATCAGGTCGTCGATGACGCCGACCAGCACGATGGCCGCCGCACCCCAGAGCACCGCCGTCATCTCCGGGGTCACGGGCATGAAACCGCGGGTCAGGGCGGGAAGCTGATAGGCCAGGAAGATCGCGGCGACGAAGCCGGTGAACATCGCCACCCCGCCCAGCCGCGGGGTGGGCTGGGTGTGGACGTCGCGGGTCCGGACCTCGGCGACCTTGCCGCTTTTCACCGCGATCCACCGGATGATCCCGGTGGTCAAAAACGCGATGGCGGCGGCGGTGAGCAGGACCAGCCCGAGCTCCCGGAGCGGGACGCCGGCCCCCGCCATTTAGGCGGTTCCTTCGGCGCCTTCCGGCGCGTCCCTGCCTAGGAGCACGTGGGGTTCCATGCCGAGGACCTCGCTGAGCCGGTCCGTGGCCACCGCGCCCTCGCGCAGGATGCGCGGGGTACGGCCGGAGATGTCGATGATCGTCGACGGGGTGCCCACGGCGGCCTCTCCCCCGTCGAGGTAGACCGACACCGCTGAACCGAGTTGTTGTTTCGCGGCCACGGCGCTGGTGGGCGGGGTTTTGCCGGAGATGTTGGCCGAGGAGACCGCCATCGGGCCGACTTCGCGCAAGAGCTCGATGGCCACCGGCTGCAGCGGCATGCGCAGCATCACGGTGCCCCGGGTGTCGCCGAGGTTCCACGGCAGCGACGGCGCCTGCGGGACGACGACGGACAACCCGCCCGGCCAAAACGCCTGAACCAGATCCTGCGCCTGCGGGGTGAATTCCGCGACCAACCCCTGCACGGTGTCCCACGAGCCGATGAGCACCGGCACGGGCATGTCCGGCCCCCGACGCTTGGTGGCCAACAGGTTGGCGACGGAATCGTTGTTGAAGGCGTCGCAACCGATCCCGTAGACGGTGTCGGTGGGAAGGACGACGAGCCGGCCCGCCCGAGCAGAGTCCACGGCGACGCGCATCCCTGCGGCGCGCTCGATTTCGTCGCTGCAGTCGTAGATCTTGCTCATATGTCCAGGTTCCCCTCACTCGCATTCCAGGTCTCGCGCGCGATGGGTCCGCGCGCGATGGGCTGCTACGAGCTTACTCCCCGCACCGCCGTGACAAAGCGCGGCCGCCCGGTCAGGTCGGCCAGGGCCGTCACCTCACGAAAGTCTCCGCCGGCACGCAGCGCCTCCTGCACGGCCCCGGAGGTGGAGTCGTCGT
>CALZCR010000238.1 GCA_945631445.1 uncultured Corynebacterium sp.
GATCCGGATCGCCGTCTGCCGCCGTAGCCGGGGTGGTCGCCTTCTTCGCGGTCGTCTTCTTCGCGGCCGACTTGCGGGTGGTCTTCTTCGCGGTTTTCTTCGCCGTCTTCCTGGTGGTTTTCTTGGCGGTCTTTTTCGCCGTCTTCCTGGCCGGGGCCTTCTTTGCCGTCTTCTTCGCAGTCTTCTTGGCTGCGGAAGGCGAAGCCCCCGAGGTCACGTCCTCGGCTGCTCCGTTCGTTGCCTGATCTGAAGCTTCAGTGGCTGCCACGTACGCCCTTTCGCCGAACTTGGTGCTAAATGAACAGTAGGGGCTAGGCGGCTCCGAAAGCAGTGTTCAAGGAGCCCGGCCGAAACTGTACCGGCCACACTAGCCCAACATCGATGCACGGGTCGCACGCGGCCGACGGACGCGAGGAGAGCCGTAATGCTGGATCGACCACCCAGTATATGCGATTGCTGCTGGTTGGTTCGAACCAGGCTCACTTTCCGCCCGCGCGAATCTACGGAGCCAGATGCCGGGACACCGCCATCGCGGCGCCCACGATGCCCGCCCGGTTGCGCAGGCGGGCCGCATGCACCGGGGTCTCTAGCGTCAGTCGGGGGACCCACTTTTCGTGGTCCCGGGAGATCCCGCCACCGACGATGAAGGCGTCCGGATGAAACAGGCGCTCATATTCCCCCAGCACGGCGTTCACGCGCTTCGCCCACTTTTTGAAGCTCAGTTCCTCGCGCTCCTTCGCGGCGGAGGAGGCCGTCCATTCCGCCTCCTGCCCGGCAACGACGAGATGGCCGAGTTCCGTGTTCGCGAACAGCTGTCCACCCAGCAACAGGGCCGAGCCGATGCCGGTGCCGAAAGTCAGGAAAATCACGCTCCCGGAGCCGGCCACGGGGTGGCCGTGGGCGACTTCGGCCAAGCCTGCGGCGTCCGCGTCGTTTAACACGGTGACTTCCCGGCCCGGCAGATATCGGTCGAAGAGTTCGCCGGTGTCGACGCCCACCCAGCTGGGGTCGATGTTGGCGGCGGTGAGGGCGACCCGGTCTTTGACCACCGCCGGCAGGGTGATCCCGACCGGCCCTTCCCACCCGGCCTGGTTCAACAGCTCGACGACGGTCTCGGCGACGGCGTCCGGGGTGGCCGGCTGCGGGGTCAAGATCTTGATCCGGTCGCCGATGAATTCACCGGTGGCCAGGTCGACGGTCGCGCCTTTGATGCCGGAGCCGCCCACGTCCACTCCGAAAGCGGTGGTGGCGGCGTCGTTCTGCGGGGCGGGAGAAACCGCTGAGGTGTGGGACATGGTCACCGAGTATACAAAGCGGGGCACCGGCCCGCAGGGCACAATGAGCACATGAGTGCAGAACAGGATCTCCCCGCCGAAACCACCCCGACGGCTCTCCGCGACCTCGCGGTCAGCCTCGTCGCCGACACCGCCGCCGTCATCCGCGCCAAGCGCGCCGAGCTGACCGCGGAACACGACATCCGTGAATTCACTCAGACCAAGTCCAGCGCCGTCGACCCGGTCACGATCGTCGACACGCTCGCCGAGGACTTCATCGTCGAGACCCTCGCGCAGCGTCGTCCGGACGACGGAATCCGGGGAGAGGAGGGCAGCAGCAAACCCGCCGCCAGCGGCGTCACCTGGATCATCGACCCGATCGACGGCACCGTCAACTTCATCTACGGGATTCCGCAGTACGCGGTGTCCGTGGGCGCTGCGGTCGACGGCCGAGTGGTCGCCGGAGCCGTCATCAACGTGGTCGACGGGCGCCTTTACTCCGCAGCCCGGGGCAGCGGGGCCACCGTCGAGGACACCGCCACCGCCGAGACCCTGCCGCTGCGGGCGAGCCTGGCAGAGTCCCCGGAACGCGCCCTGCTGGGCACGGGCTTCGCCTATTCCTCGGCCATGCGGCGGACCCAGGCTGAGCTGCTGAGCACCGTGCTGCCGCACGTGCGCGACATCCGCCGCATGGGCTCCGCCGCCCTGGACCTGTGCGCCGTCGCCGAAGGACGGCTGGACGCCTACTACGAACACGGCATCCACAGCTGGGATTGGGCCGCCGGGGCGCTCATCGCGGAAGAAGCCGGCGCCGTGGTCGACCTGCCGCCGTTGTCCTCCTCGGGGGCGGAGGGCGTCCCGGCTGTCGTGATGGCCCCGGGGCTGGCGGACAAGCTGGGGGAGATTTTTCGTGAGCTGGGAGTCTACGACCCGATTCGCCCTTCCTGAACAGGGAAGATGACATAAGAAGAAGCGTCGTTTAGTATGCGGCTCGACACTCTTGCCGAGACGCCGCTTTCACGGTAGAACGGCCCCTACCCGCACACCGCCAGAATCGAAGGAAAGATCATGGCCACTGATTACGACGCGCCGCGCCGCCGCGCAGAAGACGAATTGGAAACCGACTCCCTGGAAGGGCTGAAGGCCGCTGAGCCGACCAGCAACGGCATGGATGAAGACGGAGAGATCGTCGAGGCCTTCGAGCCGCCGTCGGTCGACGTCTCCGGGGAGGAGCTCAACGTGGAGGTCGTTCCCCGCCGCGAAGACGAGTTCACCTGCGCCAGCTGCTTCCTGGTCCAGTCGAACAAGCGCAAATCGCACGTCGAAGACGACGGATCCATCATCTGCCTGGACTGCGCTTAAGCCTCACGCCGTCCCGGGAAAGCACGAACGCCGCCCACTCCAGATCCGTGAAGCATGAGCTTCACGGGCAGGGGAGAGGGCGGTGTCGTCCTCAGGCGCGGTCCTGGGCGGGCATGTTGACCAGCGCTTGCTCCGCCTGGTCCGGCACCAAAGCCCGCAACAGCCCCGCCGGGTCTTTACAGGACAGCAGCCAATAGGGGGTGGGGTCGTGCGGGTCATCGAGGACCAGCATCACCATGTCGCGCACCCAACCGTGGGAGACGATGAAAGCCGCCGGGTCGAGCTGTCGGCCCATGGCGTTTTTCTTCGCTGACTTCGGCACCGCCAAGGAGCGCGAGATCACGTCGGCCGGGAGGGTTGCTTTTTCCGCCAGCAACCACCGGGTGCCGTCGGCGTCGAGCTCCACGCGCAGTTTGGTCGACGACCAGTTGAGCAGCACCCAGGCGGCGATCAGACCCAGCACGACGCCGGGGATCAGCCCCCACCAGAAGTTGCGGTTGTGTGCCAGCTGCACGGCGACCAGGGCCACCAGTGCCGCGGCCAGCAGCCACCAGTACCACGGCACCCATTGGCGCTCCTGGTAGATCACCTGCGTTTCCTGCGGGGTCGCTGCGGTATTCATGTCCTCCGGCCTGCCAGTCTCAGTCACGGCACCTTAGTCTAGTCGACCTGCGGCCAGGCAGAAATGAGGCTCACGCGCCCGTCGCAAAGCTCCGGTGCAGGCGTTGCGTACTGTAGTGAAGCGTGAATGCGACACCTTTCGACCCCACCGCCCCCGTCGGACCCGTGCCCCTGCGCCGGCTCGACCCCGATCTGCCCCTGCCCCGTCGCGCCCACGCCGACGACGCCGGCGTCGACCTCTACAGCGCAGAAGACGTCGAACTGGCCCCGGGGCAGCGCCAGCTCGTCGGCACCGGCGTGGCGGTGGCCCTGCCCACAGGCACGGTCGGACTGGTCCACCCCCGCTCCGGGCTAGCCGCACGCCAGGGGTTGAGCATCGTCAACGCTCCCGGCACCGTCGACTCCGGCTACCGCGGCGAAATCAAGGTCAACCTGATCAACCTCGACCCTGAGACCCCGCTGAACATCACCCGTGGCACGCGCATCGCCCAGCTGCTTGTCCAGCGCGTGGAATTGGTCGAGTTCGT
>CALZCR010000239.1 GCA_945631445.1 uncultured Corynebacterium sp.
GTTGCGCACCCGCCTGGTGTCCTCCGGCGAGGGCACGGTCCCCGCCTGCGAGGCCGCCCAAGTGGGGCTGGCCGCGAACCGGAGAGCCCTGACGCTCGCGCGGGTCGGGGAGATCGACGGGTTGCCGGCGACCTATTCCCGGGAGTGGGTGCTCCCGGAGCGCGCCCGGAACCTGGACGCGGCGCTGGGCGTGATCGAGTCAGTGTACGAGTCGTTGTGCGCCTTCGGCTTCGAGCCGCAACGTGGCCGCAGCATCGCCTCCGTGGAGGACGCCCCCGCGGAGGTGGGGTCGAAGCTGCGGCACCGGAAACCGGCGTTGGCGTGGCGCATCTTGTCGATGACGGTCGACGCGCCCACCCGGGAGCCGCTGCTGGTCAGCGAGACCTGGTTCCGAATGGACCTGGTCCGGCTGATCTTCGACTTCGAGTGAGCGGCCGAGGGCGTCAGGCGTTGAGGCTGGCCTTGGTGTGGGTCGTCTGCTTTTCCTCGCCGTGGAAGCGCGCCAGCTTCGAAGGCCACCAGACCTTCGGTCCGATGTCGTAGACCAGGGCGGGCACCACCAGCGAGCGCACGATGAAGGTGTCCAGCAGCACGCCGAACGCGACGATGAAGGCCAGTTGGACCAGGAACAGGATCGGGATCACGGCCAGCGCGGCGAAGGTCGCGGCCAGCACCACGCCCGCCGAAGTGATCACCCCGCCGGTGATCGTCAACCCGCGCAACACACCTGTTTTCGTGCCGTGGGTGAGCGATTCTTCGCGCACGCGCGTCATCAGGAAGATGTTGTAGTCGATGCCGAGGGCGACCAGGAAGATGAAGCCGTACAGCGGCACGGCGGGGTCGGCGCCCGGGAAGTCGAAGATCCCGTTGAACACCAGCGCGGACACGCCCAGCGCAGTGCCGAAGGACAGCACCGTCGTGGCCACTAGCAGCACTGGGGCGATGACGGAGCGCAGCAGCAGCATCAGGATCAGCAGGATGACGATCAACACGATCGGGATGATCAGGTTGCGGTCGTCGATGGCGGTGTCGTTGGTGTCGACGGAAGTGGCGGTCACGCCGCCCACGAGAGCCTCACCGGGGACGGACTCCAGTTCCGTGCGCAGGTCGCGGACGGCTTGCTCCGCTTCGGCGGAGTCTGGCGCCGCGGCCAGGGTGCCCTGCAGCAAGACCTGGCCGTCGATCGTCGTGGGTTCGGCCGACGGGCCGCCCGGGAAGGCCGGCTGAACATCGCCTTCTTCGTCGACGGGGGCGGAACCGGTGGGGGAGTCCTGGGCCGTGGCGGAGACGGAGCCGATCTCCCCGTTGTCCCACATAGTGCGTGCTGCTTCGGAGGCGTGCTGCTGGTCAACGAGAACGTAGACGGGAGAGCCGGAGCCGCCGGGGAAGTGCTCGCCGAGCGCTTCCTGTCCGTCGCGGGCTTCGGACTGGCCGAGCACCAACTCTGACTGCGGCACACCGCTGGCCTGCAGTTGGGTGGCGCCCAATGCGCCGAAGATCAAGACGATCGTGGTGGTGAGCCAGATGGCGCGCGGGCGGCGTGCGACGTGCCGGGCCACCCAAGCCCATGGGCCGGTGGTGGCCGCCGCGCCTTCGACGGCCTCCGGGGCGTAGAGCGGGCGGCGCGGCCAGAAGGCGCTGCGCCCCAGGACGTAGAGCAAAGAGGGCAGGACAGTCAGCGCCGAGGCCATGGCGAAGAGGATGCCGATGGAGGCGATGGGGCCGAGCGTGCTGTTGGACTTCAGGTCGCTGAGCAGCAGGCACAGCAGACCCGCGATGACGGTTCCGCCGGAGGCCAAAATCGGCTCAAAGGAGCCGCGCAAGGCCTTTCCGGTGGCGTCCCACTTGTTTTCCGTGTGCTTAAGCTCCTCCCGATAGCGCGCGACGTACAACAGCGAGTAGTCGGTGGCCGCGCCGATGACCAGAATGAACAGGATGCCTTGGGTCTGGCCGCTGAGCAGCACGATCTCCGCCTTCGCCAGCCACCACACGGACAGCAGCGCCACGCACAGGGCGAACATGCTGGTCGCAAGCACGGCGACGGGCAATAGCAGGGAGCGGTAGACGATGATCAGGATGATGAAGACCGCGATCAGCGCCACGGCGAGCAGCAACCCGTCAATGCCGGCGAAAGCCGCGCCCAGGTCGGCGGTGAAGCCGGCTGGGCCGGTGACGTAGACGGACACTCCCTCGGGGGCGCCGTCGGTGAGGGTGTCGCTGAGTTCGGCGACCGCGTCGCCGGTGTCCACCGTGGAGTCGAGGGGCACGAAGGCCTGGGCGGCCAGCCCGTCCTCGGAGGGGATGGGCGGAGAGATGTCGTCGGCGGCCACCTCGAGGTCGGTGACCTCGTCTAGCTGTCCGGCGATGGCGCCCAGCTGTTGTTCGCTGAGCTCCTCGTCGCCGACGAAGACCACGACCGCAGGGATGGCGTCGCTGTCGGTGAATTCCCCTAATTTTTGCTGCACCACTGAGGCGTCGGCGGATTCGGGGAGGTAGAGGGTCTGGTCGTTGGTGGAGACTTCGTTGACGCGTCCGAAGTATGGTCCGCCGACGGCGGCGCCCGCCAGCCAGACGACGATGAAGATGGCCGGCAATAAAATACGTAGCCAGCGGGGCACGCGAGAGAGCATGCGATTCCTTCCGTGGGGCTTCCGGGGGGGGACAGGTGTAGGATGGTCTAGATAATTAGCTAACCAAGCAAGATGTTAGCCTAGCATGCAATATCCGAGTGTTAGGATCAGGCCATGAATTCGAAGCAGCCGGAGGACGACGGCCAAGGCGGCGCCCCGACCAACCGGGTCAGCCTGTACGCCGTGGACTCCAACGACCCGCATAAACGGCTCATCGACCGCGCTGACGTCTCGCCCGAAGACGTCGAGCAGATTAATGACCTCATGCAGGCGATGGGTGACCTGCGGGACGCGGAGAACCACCTCAACGACGCTTCGCTGGAGTACATGAAACTAGGCAAGACCGACATGAGGGCCCTGCACCTGCTCATCGTGTCGGGTCATCAGGAGCAGGTGGTCACGGCGTCTATGCTGGCGGCGCACCTGAACATCACCAGTGCCTCGACCACGAAGCTGCTCGACCGGTTGGAGCGCGGCGGGCACATCGTCCGCACCCCGCACCCCAGCGACCGCCGCTCCCAGGCGATCAGGATCACCCCGGAAACGCATGCCTCGGCGGTGGAGACCGTTGGGGCCCAGCAGTCGCGCCGGTTTTATGCCGCGGCCCGACTGACCCGGGAGGAACGGGAGGTGGTCATCCGGTTCCTCCGGGACACCGCCGCAGAGCTCAGGACAGGCATGGACTGGAGTAAGTGAGGGCACGGGGAGGCGTTCAGCCCCGCAACAGAGGCACGAAGCGGTAGCGCCCATGGCGGGTGATCTCTGCCGTGCCGTCGCGCATCCCCACCCGCAGCATTTCGCCCGCCACCGGAATGACCAGCACCCCGTCGTCGGCGAGTTGCGCGACTAAATCCGCGGGCAACTCCGGCGCCTCCGCCGAGACCAGAATGCGGTCGAAGGGGCCTTCGTCGGGCAACCCGAACACCCCCTCCACGGCTTGTCTGATCTCGGCGTTCGGGAAGTGGTGGGCGGAGAGGTTCTTCTGCCCGAACGCCGTCAAGGCGGGGACCAGCTCCGTGCCGGTGACCGTGCCGTCCGGCCCGGTCAGCGTGGCCAACAGCGCCGTGGACCAGCCGGATCCGGCGCCGACGTCGAGGACGCGCTGGCCGGGGCGGACGTCGAGGCGCTCGAGCATGTTGGCCACGGTGGTCGG
>CALZCR010000240.1 GCA_945631445.1 uncultured Corynebacterium sp.
GGCGGCGGGGCTGTCTGCGCCGACTCCAGCCCAAGCGCAAAGCGGAAACGTCGTCACGCTCGGCGACTCTTACACCTCGAGCCCGGACGAATGGCTCAACGGCATGCTGGCCAGCCCCCTGCCGACGCCACCGCCGCCGGCGGACTACCCGATGACCGCCGGCTGTCTGCAGTCGCCGTATAACTGGCCCCGGCAGCTGGCGGACAAGACCGGCCTGGAGGTCGACGACTGGTCGTGTACCGCGCAGAACACCGCCGGCATGCTCGGCCGGATCGATCATGCGATCGAGGAAGGCGTGATCACCCCGTCGACCCGCGCGGTGATCTTCTCGGTGGGCGGCAACGACTTCACCCCCGCGATGCAAAACCAGGGGCCGCTGGTCTCCAGCACGGGCACCCTGCAGGCACAGCACGCGCAACAGATGCGGCAGGCCGCGGACAAGGTGCGCTCCGTCGCCCCGGGCGCCCAGCTGGTCGTCTCGGGCTACCCGCAGGTCACCAACGGCTACGCCATGTGTTTCGTCCACCTGATCCCGAATCTGCCGCTGGGCGTCCCGCTGCCCGGGGCGTACGCGGAACAGACCATCCGCGACATGCAGCGTCAAGGCGCCGCGACCGCGGGGATGGACTTCGTGGACAACTACGCGCTGACCGCCGGGCACGACACCTGCAGCCGAGACGACGACCAGCGCTACGTGTCCGGGATCGTCGACTTCACCAGCCCGGCCTACGAAATGGCCGTCCACCCGACCAACCTGGGACATGCCGCGATCGCCGCGAACAACGCCCGCGCCTTAGGCTTCACGGACGTCACCGACGAGGCCCCCGAGTGGGCGCAGTCCGCGAGCATGTCGTCGGCGTTGTCCTCGACCGCCGCCTCGGGTTCTTCCGGCTCTTCGGCTTCCCCGGCCCCGCGTTCTTCCCTGTCGTCGTAAGCGCAGCGCCCGCTTGCGACGTCCGGGGAGGGCGGCGCGGGCGGGTGCCGCGGCCAGGTGGCAGGGGGTGGGCGACTGCGACGCCTACAATCCCAGAAAAACCGGGGCTATAGTGGTCCGTGTTGCCCGTGATGCTCGTGTGACTGGCGTGCCAGTAGAGGCGAACGCCACGCCCGAAAGATTCCAAGATGAAACCCGTCCACGTTCACGGCCACGCCTGCCCGCCTGCCCTGGAGGTTGAGAAACATGACCGCCCGACGCCGCCGCACCCGCCTGGCCACCGCCACCGGCGCCGCCCTGGCCACCCTTCTCGTGACCCTCGCCGCGGTGCTGGCCGCCCCCGCACAGGCCAACGAGCCAAAACCGGCCCCGGCCGGAAACGTCGTGACCTTCGGCGACTCCTACACGGCCAGCCCCGACCAATGGATCAACGGTATCGTCGCCAGCCCGGTGACGTCGTCGTCGGCCCCGGAAGAACATCCTGCGAACGGCGGGTGCCTGCAATCGCCCTATAACTGGCCACGCCAGCTCGCGGCGCAGACCGGCGTAGCAGTCGACGACTGGTCCTGCACCGCAGAGACCACCGCCGGCATGCTGGACCGGATCGACCGAGCCATCGACGCAGGCGACCTCAACGCCGACACACAGGCGGTCATCTTCGCCATCGGCGGCAATGACTTCGGGCCCGCCGCGATAGGAGAAGGCGCCCCCTTATCCAGCGTCCCGGAGATGACGACACGCTACACGGCCCACATGGGGCAAGCCGCCGCCAAGGTACGTGCCGTCGCGCCGGGCGCGCAATTGCTCGTCTCCGGTTACCCGCAGGTCACCAACGGGGACTTCCTGTGCGTCATTCAGGTTGTGCCGGAGCGGCCGGTGGGGATTCCTTTCCCCGGCGAACTCCTCGAAGGGTCCTTGCGCGACATGCAGCGCCACGCCGCGGAGGTCAACGACATGGTCTTCGTCGACAACTACGAACTCACGCACGGGCACGACACCTGCAGTCCTGACGACGCCCTGCGGTACGTGGCCGGGATCCTGGACGTGACCAGTCCGGCATACGAGATGATCATGCACCCGACGGGCCTGGGGCACAGCGTGATCGCCGCGAACAACGCCGCCGCCCTCGGGTTGTCCTTCGAGGGCTCCGACCTGCTGGAAGACGCCACCTCGGCGCGCCTGTCTTCCGCGCTGTCGTCGCTGTCGTCGAGTTCCTCCGAAGCACCGCCCCTGTCTGCGGGTTCCTCCTCGTCTTCCGGTTCCTCCGGGCACCCCTCCGCCACCGAGTGATGCCCCGAAACGGACCGTCACCGCCGGAGCCTGCGTAGACTGGTCCCACTTTGTTCCCGCACTGAAACGCCCTGCCGGCCGCGGCCGGCGCCACACCCTCTCATCTATGTTGGAGATCGACGAACATGTTCACCCTTCCCCGGCGCGCCCCGGCGCCCGCCGCCTTCGCCGTAGCCATGGCCACCGTGGCTCTGGTGTTTTCTGTGTTGTTCACCCCGGCCCCCGCCACGGCGCAGTCCGGGAACGTCGTCACCTTCGGCGACTCCTACACGGCCTCGCCGGATCAATTTAAAAACCATGCCGCAGGCACCCTCTCCTCGAACCTGCCGGGATCGTCCGCGGCCGGGTACCCCAACCGCGGCGGGTGCCTGCAGTCACCGATGAACTGGCCACGCCAGTTGGCGTCTCAGACGGGCTTGCGGGTCGACGACTGGTCGTGCACCGCGGAGACCTCCCAGTCCGTGCTCTCGCGGCTGGACGCCGCCATCGGCGCAGGAGACGTCAACGCTGGCACCCGTGCTGTGATCATGAACATCGGCGGCAACGATTTCGGCCCCTTCGCCCTGCGGGAAGGCGCGCCCTTCTTAGACGTGCCGGTCATCGCGGAGCGTTTCACCGGTCACATGCAGTCGGCCGCGGCCAAGATCCGCGCTGTCGCGCCGAACGCACGCATCGTGCTCGCCGGTTACCCGGAGATCACCAACGGCAGCGGGGTCTGCGTGTTCAACGTCGTGCCGGGGGTGCCCATGGGCATTCCGGTCCCGGGGGCCTATGGCGAAGGGGTGCTGCGGGACATGCAGCGGGGCGCCGCGGAGGCCACGGGGATGGACTTCGTGGACAACTACGCGCTGACCCGCGGGCACAACACTTGCTCGCCGAACGACTCCCAGCGGTATGTGGCGGGCATCGTCGACACCACCTCGCCGGACTACACCATGTCGATGCACCCGACCGATCTGGGGCATGCGGCGTTGGCCCGCAACAACGCGGGCCGGTTGTTCTAGGGGACGGACCTACTGTCCGGTCGAGCAACCCCGGGTGTCGTGCAGGCCGCACTGCGGAACGCCGATGACCGAGGACAGGATCGAGGAGCCGATCACCGGCACGGCGGCGAGCAGCCACAGCGCGGATGCGACATCGGGGAACCGCTCGGCGAGATCGGAAGAACCGGGGGAGAGGTAATCGATGCCGGTGACGACGCTGGCTGCCGCGGGCGGCGGCGTCATCGCGGTGCCCAGCAGCAGGGCGCCGCTGGCCGCGACAGCGACGGCGAGGCGGGTGAGTGTCCGGGTGGCGTAAGACATGTCTTCTCCAAGTGGGCGGGAGTGGGGGACTGCGCAAACGTTGCCCGGGACGACAGTGCCCGGGGATTGATTTTAACCACAAAAGCACTCCGTTGACTAGGGGGGAAGGTGCTTTTCCTTCGGCGGGGCCGTCCCCTTCGAATCCACCTGGCAAGCGATAAGAAAAAATCCCCGTCCCTCCTGTGTGGGGGGAGCCGGGGAATTTTGGGCCGTTTGTAGGACAGTGTCACCGTTTTCCAGGTGACCGTTCCAG
>CALZCR010000241.1 GCA_945631445.1 uncultured Corynebacterium sp.
GCGGCTGCTGGGTGATCATGGAGTACGGGCCGGTGGAACGGGCGTGGATCTTCTCGTCGACCAAGTGGTGCAGCTTGAGCATGTACATGTAGCCGATGGAGATCGGGTGCTTGAACGGCTCGCCGGAGCGGCCGTCGAAGAGCTGGGTCTTGCCGTCGCCGTCGACCATGACGTCGCCGTCACGGTTCGGGTTCGAATTGGCCAGCAGGCCGGCGATCTCCTCGTTGGAGGCGCCGTCGAACACCGGGGTGGCCGTCAGCGACTCGGCCGGGACCTCGTAGAGGTCCTGCGGCAGGGTCTTGACCAGCTCGGCGTTCTTCGGGTCTTCCGGATCGACGCTCCAGCCGGTGTGGGCTAGCCAGCCCAGGTGGATTTCGAGGACCTGGCCGATGTTCATGCGGCGCGGGACGCCGTGGGTGTTCAGGATGATGTCGACCGGGGTGCCGTCGGCCATGAAGGGCATGTCCTCCGGCGGCAAGATCTTGCCGACGACGCCCTTGTTGCCGTGGCGGCCGGCCATCTTGTCGCCGTCCTGGATCTTGCGCTTCTGGGCGACGTAGATGCGGATCATCTCGTTGACGCCCGGGGACAGGTCGTCGTCGTCCTCGCGGGAGAAGCGGGAGACGCCGATGACCTTGCCGGTCTCGCCGTGCGGCACGCGCAGGGAGGTGTCGCGCACCTCGCGGGCCTTCTCGCCGAAGATGGCGCGCAGCAGACGCTCCTCCGGGGTCAGCTCGGTCTCACCCTTCGGGGTGACCTTGCCGACGAGGATGTCGCCGTCGCGGACGTCGGCGCCGATGCGCACGATGCCGCGGTCGTCGAGGTCCTTGAGGACCTCTTCGGAAACGTTCGGGAGATCGCGGGTGATTTCCTCGGCGCCCAGCTTGGTGTCGCGGGCGTCGATCTCGTGCTCCTCGATGTGGATCGAGGTCAGGGTGTCGTCTTCGACCACGGACTGGTTGAGGATGATCGCGTCCTCGTAGTTGTGGCCTTCCCACGCCATGAAGGCGACGAGCAGGTTGCGGCCCAGCGCCATCTCGCCCTGGTGGGTGCCCGGGCCGTCAGCGATGATCTGCCCGGCCTCGACACGCTCACCGAGGCTGACCAGCGGCTTCTGGTTGTAGCTGGTGTTCTGGTTGGTGCGCTCGAACTTGCGCAGCAAGTAGGAGTCGCGCTGGCCTTCGTCGTCCATGATGGTGATCACGTCGGCGGAGACGTTCTCGACGACGCCGGCCTTCGGGGAGATGACCATGTCGCCGGCGTCGTAGGCGGCGCGCAGCTCCATGCCGGTGCCCACGAACGCGGACTGCGGACGCAGCAGCGGCACGGCCTGCTTCTGCATGTTGGCGCCCATCAGGGCACGGTTGGCGTCGTCATGCTCCAGGAACGGAATCATGGCGGTGCCCACGGAGACCATCTGGCGCGGGGAGACGTCGATGTAGTCGACGCCCTGGGCGTCGGTGACGGCGATGTCGCCGTCCTTGACGCGGACCTCGATGCGCTCTTCGACGATGTTGCCGTCGGAGTCCTGGGCGACCTCGGCCTGCGCGATGGAGAAGCGGTCTTCCTCATCGGCGGCCAGGTAGTCGACCTGGTCGGTGACCTTGCCGTTTTCCACCTTGCGGTACGGGGTTTCGATGAACCCGAAGGCGTTGACGCGCGCGTAGGACGACAGCGAGCCGATCAGGCCGATGTTCGGGCCTTCCGGCGTCTCGATCGGGCACATGCGGCCGTAGTGCGACGGGTGCACGTCTCGCACCTCGATGCCGGCGCGCTCACGCGACAGGCCGCCCGGGCCCAGCGCCGACAGGCGGCGCTTGTGGGTCAGGCCGGACAGGGAGTTGCCCTGGTCCATGAACTGCGAGAGCTGGGACGTGCCGAAGAACTCGCGGATCGCGGCGGAGACCGGACGCACGTTGATCAGCGACGTCGGGGTGATCGACTCGGCGTCCTGGGTGGTCATGCGCTCACGCACGACCCGCTCCATGCGCGAGAGGCCGACGCGGACCTGGTTCTGGATCAGTTCACCGACGGTGCGCAGACGACGGTTGCCGAAGTGGTCGATGTCGTCGGTTCCGACGGGCACGACCTCTCCGGCGGGCGAGGTCATCTCGCGCTCGCCGGCGTGCAGGCGCACCAGGTACTCGATGGTGGTGGCGATGTCCTCTTCGGTGAGGGTCGTCTCGCCCTCGTGGTCGCCGCCCAGGCCGAGCTTGCGGTTGATCTTGTAGCGGCCGACCTTGGCCAGGTCGTAGCGCTTCGGACGGAAGAAGGCGTTCTCGATCATCGACTGCGCGAGATCGCGGGTCGGCTGCTCGCCCGGACGCTGCTTGCGGTAGATCTCCAACAGCGCCTCGTCGGTGTTGTTCACGCCGTCGGATTCCAGGGTGGACATCATGAGCTCGGAGAAACCGAAGCGCTCCGTGATCTGCTCGGCGGTCCAGCCCAGCGCCTTCAGCAGCACGGTGACCGGCTGGCGGCGCTTACGGTCGATGCGGACGCCGACGGTGTCCTTCTTGTCGACGTCGAATTCGAGCCAGGCGCCACGCGACGGGATGACCTTGACGGCATGGAGCGGACGCTCCGTGGACTTGTCGATGGTCTGGTCGAAGTAGACGCCCGGGGAGCGAACCAGCTGGGAGACCACGACACGCTCGGTGCCGTTGACGATGAAAGTTCCGCCGTCGGTCATCAGCGGGAAATCGCCGATGAAGACGGTCTGGGACTTGATCTCCTGGGTTTCGTTGTTGACGAACTCCGCGGTCACGTACAGCTGCGCGGAGTAGTTCATGTCTTTTTCCTTGCACTCGTCGACCGAGTACTTCACCGGCTCAAAGCGCGGCTCGGAAAGAGAAAGAGACATGTTGCCCGAGTAATCTTGAATCGGGCTAAGTTCATTAAGAATATCCTCGAGTCCGCTCGTGATACGGGCGTCGTCGCCGAGCTCCTCTTGCTGGCGGGCGCGCCACTCGGGCGCGCCTACGAGCCATGAAAAGGAGTCGAGCTGAACGTCGAGGAGCCCCGGGACAGCAATAGGCTCCGAGATTTTAGCGAAAGAGTATCGCTTCGGAGCTCCGGGGATGTCGGCCACTGACTTGGTCTGGCGGGAGACTGCCAAGATGGGTCCTTCCAGCACCTCACGCGGGTCGGGAAAACTGCTCTGGCTTGCAGTTCCCCCGATAAGCCGCTGGTATTTTAGCATTCGGTCTGCTGTGGAATTTCCGGCCTTAAATAGCAAAAAGTCACCTTGTCAAGTTGACTTTTTCAAGTCTTTTCAACAAGGTTTCTTGCACTACTCGAGCAGGATTCCAGCGCAACGATGTAGCCTATACCAAATTCCCCGCCATGTAAAGGCCACACAGGGGGAAGAAGAAATTCCCGGATTGAGTGGGGACTCTACCACCGCCCACCCCCGTCGCCCTAACGGGACCGCCGCCGACCCCGGAACGCGCCGATCACGCCGATGAGGACCAGGGCCGCGCCCACCCCCACGACGACCCACCGGATCACCTGGGCGGCGCCCGGGTCGAGTCTGCCGTCGAGCTCCGTCAGCGAAGCGCTCACCTGGGCGTCGTCGCGGGAGCCCTCGAACCGCAACACCGTCTGCCGCTCCGCGGCGGGGGCGTCCGCGCTGGGGGCGTAGAAGTCGTCGACGGATTCTTCCACGTCCACGACCAGCCCGGTGACCTGGTCCACGTGCAGGTCGCGGGTGACCGAGTGGAACAGCGGCCACTGCTCCCCGTCGACCTCCGTGGCGGTGAAGAAC
>CALZCR010000242.1 GCA_945631445.1 uncultured Corynebacterium sp.
CCTCGGGCGGCACCGCTTCGAGGTCCCGGAACTGACGTGACGGCCGGGCTCACTCCGTAGGCGAGAAGTTCTCCCCGGGGCGGAAGGTGACCACCGCGAAACGACGGGCATTGACGGTGAAGTAGCCGTCGACCGTCATCCCCACGGCTGTGTGCACCGCCATCGATTTGGCGTTGTCGGCGTCGATGAATCCGGCGGCCAGCTCGTAGCCGTCCAGCCTCCGGGACACCTCGGCGAGCAGCGGGCGCATCAGCCCGCGGCCGCGGTGCGACGACGCGATGGCCACCGGGCCGTACATCGCCCACCGCTTATCGCCGTGATGGCGCCGCATGTACAGCGCCAAGGAAGCGGGCGGGCCGCCGGCCGGGGTCTGGGTCATGGTCATCGCCACGGCCACGACCGCACCGGAGGCGTCCACGCCGACCACCACGCCGGGCCCGGCCTCCACGCGGGCGAGCATCTCTTCCGTGAAACTGCCCTGCACAAAGCCCTGCTCGGCGCGTTCCTGCGCGCTCAACCCCTCACCGCGGGAGGCGGCAAGCACGGCGAGAACACCCGCCCGGTCACCGGGCGAAGAAAGGCGGAACGTGATCGTCATGACTCCACCGTAGCCAGCAGGTCAGCGACCTTCCGGGCGGTGGCCTTCGCCGACGGCCCCACCCCCGCCAGCGTCGCCGAGCCGGGCCCGGTCCAGTCTCCGTAGCCGACCAGGAACAGGCCCGGATGTCTCGGCGTGCGTCCGCGCAGCAAGGGCCGGATGGGCCGCAGCGCCGGGCGGAAACCGGTGCACCAGATCAGGTGCTCCGCGTCGACCTCGCTCAGTGAGCCAAAGATCGGCGTGGCCTGCAAGTCCCCGGACTGGCGCGCGTGACGCACCTCCGGGAGGGTGACGATGTCGCCTAAGTCCGGATCCGCGCCGGGGTCGCCGTGCCCGCGCAGGATGGACAGGGTGCGCTCGCGGCTGCGGTGGAAGAGGGCGCGGCCGTCCACGTCGTCGGGCATCCACCGCGGGCGGTCGCGGGTGTACCAGGTGACCTCGGCGACGCGGGTGAGTTCCGCGGCGATCTGCGCGCCGGAGTTCGCGGCGCCCACCACCGCCACCGAACAGCCGCGGAACGGTTCCGGACCGGGGTAGTTCGCCGAGTGCCATTGCGTGCCGGCGAAAGTGCCCGGGTACGACGGCACGAACGGCGCGGACCAGGTGCCGGTGGCCGCTACCACGGTGCGCGCTCGCCAGGTCTTCCCGCCGCCGCGGACGGTGTAGATCCCGTCGGCGTAGTCGACCGTGTCCACGTGCACGGGTCGCTCGATGGGGAAGTCGTAGCGCTCTTCGTAGGCAGTGAGGTAGTCCACCACGTGGCTGGCCGGCGGGTAGTCTTGGTACTTCGGCATGGGGATGCCCGGCAGGTTGGAAAATTCCGCGGTGGAAAACAGCGTCATCGACGGCCACACGTGCCGCCAAGCGCCGCCGGGGGAGGGCTGGTCGTCGATCAACATCCCGTCCACCCCATGCTTGCGCAGGTAGTACGCGGTGGCCAGGCCCGATTGCCCGGCCCCGATGATAATGGCGCCGTAGATGCGCGCGTCAGCCATGGCCTACCCCATCTCCAGGACGGTGCGCAGCTGCGCGAAGATCTCCGGGCGGACGGTGTGGGTGACGCTGCGCCCGTCGCGGCGGCGGTCCAGGAGACCGGCGTCGGTGAGTTTTTTCAGGTGGTGCGACACGGTCGGCTGGCTGATGCCCACCAGCTCGGTGAGCTCGCCGACGGTGGCGGGCCCGCAGCCGCCGGCCGCCAGGCGGGAGAGGATCTGCAGGCGGGTGGGGTCTGCGAGCACTTTGAACAGCCCGGCGTAGCGTTCGGAGTCGGCCTCGGTGAGCGGGCCGCTGCCCAGAGAGCAGCAGCCGCTGAGGCCGGCGGGGGGAAGGATCTGCGGCACGGTCATACCCTTCAGGTTATATTGACCGACGTCGATATGGGAAGTACGCTTTGCATCGACACTCATCGATATGACGCGAAAGGCGGGCCATGCACACAGCCACCGCACCTGCCAAAATGAGCTTTTTGGATCGTTACCTAGGCCTCTGGATCATGCTGGCCATGGCGCTGGGACTCGCCCTCGGGCGCGGCGTCCCGGGCCTGGGGCCCTTTCTCAGCTCCCTGGAGGTCGGCGGGATCTCCCTGCCGATCGCCCTGGGCCTGCTGGTGATGATGTACCCGCCCCTGGCGAAAGTCCGCTACGACAAAACCCGCGAAATCGCCGCCGACAAGCGCCTGCTCACGGTTTCCCTGCTGCTCAACTGGGTCGTCGGGCCGGCGGTGATGTTCGCCCTGGCCTGGATCTTCCTGCCCGACGAACCGGAGCTGCGCACCGGCCTGATCATCGTCGGTCTGGCCCGCTGCATCGCCATGATCCTCGTCTGGTCCGACCTCTCGTGCGCCGACCGGGAGACCACCGCGGTGCTCGTGGCCATCAACTCCGTGTTCCAAGTGGTCATGTTCGGCGCGCTCGGCTGGTTCTACCTGCAGGTCCTGCCCTCCTGGCTGGGCCTGGAGACCACCTCCGCCGCCTTTTCCTTCGGTGCGATCGTCACCTCCGTGCTCGTCTTTTTGGGCGTCCCGCTGCTGGCCGGCGCCGTATCCCGGCTGGTCGGAGAGAAGGTCAAAGGACGCGCCTGGTACGAAAAGACGTTCCTGCCCAGAATCTCCCCGCTGTCGTTGATCGGACTGCTGTACACGATCGTGCTGCTCTTCGCGCTGCAGGGCGAACAGATCGCCGCCCACCCCTGGGCAGTCGCCCGCCTGGCCGTGCCGCTGCTGATCTACTTCGTCGGCATGTTCTTCCTCTCCTTGTTCACCGCCAAAGCCGCGGGCATGAACTACGCCCAATCCGCCTCCGTGGCGTTCACCGCCGCGGGCAACAACTTCGAACTCGCGATCGCCGTCTCCATCGCCACCTTCGGCGCCACCTCCGGACAGGCCCTGGCCGGCACCATCGGCCCGCTCATTGAAGTGCCGGTCCTCGTCGGCCTGGTCTACGTCATGCTGTGGGCCGGACCGAAACTCTTCCCCGACGACCCGAGCCTGCCCGCCTCCCCGCAGACGCCCGCTCCGAAGAAAGAAAGCGTGGTCGCATGACCTCCCGCCCCACCGTCCTGTTCGTCTGCGTCGGCAACGGCGGAAAATCCCAGATGGCCGCCGCCCTCGCCCGCGCCGAAGCCGGCGACCGCGTCGAGATCCACTCCGCCGGCACCACCCCGGGCACCAAACTCAACGCCGAGTCCGTCGCCGCTATCGCCGAAGCTGGCGCCGACATGTCCGACGGGGTCCCGAAGGGCGTCGATGAGCAGCTGCTGCGCGCGGTGGACCGCACCGTCCTCCTCGGCGCGGACGCCCACCTCACACTGCCCGCCGACGCCCGCGGCACCTGCGAGCGCTGGCTCACCGACGAACCCGCCGAGCGCGGCATCGACGGCATGGAACGCATGCGTCTGATCCGCGACGATATCCACGCCCGCGTCCGCACCCTGCTCGCAGAGCTCGACGACTGACCCGCCGGGCACGGGGGCAGGGAACGATAACCTGAGGGAACACCGCCCTCCACCCCGTAGAAAGGCCCGGAATGCCTCGCACCTTCCCGCTGTCCGTCATCGACTTCGCCACCATCTACCCGGAGCAGAGCGCCCACGACGCGATCGTCACCTCCGTCGCCCTGGCCCAACGCGCCGAAGAACACGGCTTCAACCGCATTTG
>CALZCR010000243.1 GCA_945631445.1 uncultured Corynebacterium sp.
ATCATCGTGGATAACCTGTCCCGGCGCGCCATCGACGTCGAGCTCGGTGCGGAGTCGTTGACCCCGATCGCCGGCATCGATGAGCGGCTCGCGGCCTGGAAAGAGGTCTCCGGCAAGGAGATCGGCTTCCGTAACTTCAACGTGGCGGAAGATTACGACCAGTTGCTTGATTTCCTGGTCACCGAGCGGCCAGACGCCGTCGTCCACTTCGCTGAGCAACGCGCCGCGCCGTATTCGATGAAGAATTCGCGCAACAAGCGCTACACCGTGGACAACAACACCAACGCCACCAATAATCTGCTGGCCGCCATCGTGGAGTCGGACCTGGACATCCACGTCGTGCACCTGGGCACCATGGGCGTCTACGGTTACGGCACGGCCGGGATGAAGATCCCGGAGGGCTACCTCGACGTGGAGGTCACCGCCGACGAGGACGAGCACGGCAACCCGGTCGAGCCGCACCGCGTGCCGCAGCAGATCCTGTACCCGACCAACCCTGGTTCGATCTACCACATGACCAAGGTGCTGGATCAGACTCTGTTCGCCTTCTACGCGAAGAACGACGAGCTGCGGATCACGGACCTGCATCAGGGCATCATCTGGGGCACCACCACCGAGCAGACCGCCAAGGATGAGCGTTTGATCAACCGTTTCGACTACGACGGCGATTACGGCACCGTGCTCAACCGTTTCCTCATGCAGGCTGCGGTGGGCTACCCGCTGACCGTCCACGGCACCGGCGGCCAGACCCGGGCGTTCATCCACATCCGCGACATGGTCCGGTGCGTGGAGATCGCGCTGCAGAACCCGCCGACCCGGGGGGAGCGCGTGAAGATCTTCAACCAGATGACCGAGACGCACCGCGTCCGGGACCTGGCGAACCTGCTGGCCGAGATCTCCGGCGCCGAGGTGGCCAATGTGCCGAACCCGCGTAAGGAATCGGCGGAGAACGAGCTCCACGCCGTCAACGAGACCTTCCTGGACCTGGGCCTGAACCCGACGACGTTGTCCGAGGGGCTGCTGCACGAAGTGGAGGAGATCGCCCGCAAGTACGCGGACCGGGCCGACATGTCCAAAATCCCGGCACGTTCGCTGTGGACGAAGAACAACGAGGCCGGTGAGCCGGAGCAGGTCGCCGAGCCGGCGGCCGTGGCGAAATAAGAGGAGATTCCGGGCACGTGAAGATCTCGATGTTCACGGAGGTCTTCCTCCCCAAGATCGACGGTGTGGTCACCCGGGTGACACGCACGATGGAGCAGCTCGCGGAGATGGGCCACGAGGTACAGCTTTTCGCCCCCGGTGATCCCCCGGCGGAGTACGCGGGTTTTGCCGTCAACCGGGTGCGCGGCATCTCTTTCAAGCCCGTCTACCCGGAGATCAAGGTCGGCATGCCCACCCCGTCGATCGCCCGGGAGATCCAGGAGTTCCAGCCCGACGTCATCCACGCCGTCAATCCGGTGTGGCTGGCGGCTTTCGGGGTGCTCTCCGCCAAACGGCGCGGTATTCCGCTGGTGGCGAGTTTCCACACCAACGTGCCGGAATACACCGAGTCGTTGCGCATCGGGTGGCTGCGCCAGCCCGCGGCGGCGTGGATTCGCACGATGCACAATCAGGCTGCGGTCAACCTGTGCACCTCCGGGCCGATGGTGGATAAGGCCACCGCCCAGGGCATCCGCAACGTCGAGTTATGGCCCAAGGCGGTGGACACCGATGGCTATTCCCCCGAACGCCGCTCGCGGAAGATGCGCGCCCGGCTGACCGACGGGCACCCGGAGGCCCCGTTGGTCATCTACGTGGGCCGGTTGTCCGCGGAGAAGAGCCTGGACCGCCTCGCGCCGATCATGCACAAAGTCCGCGAACGCGTGCCCAACGCACGGTTGGCGATGGTCGGTTCCGGGCCGCAGGCCGACGATTTGAAGAAGTTGATGGACCCCGCGTTCACCACCTTCACCGGCTATCTCTCCGGCGCGGATCTGCAGTCGGCGTTCGCCTCCGGCGACGTCTTCGCCTTCCCCTCGGTCACCGAGACCCTTGGTCTGGTGGCGTTGGAGTCTTTCGCCTCCGGTGTGCCGGTCGTCGGCGCCCGGGCCGGCGGCATCCCGTTCGTCATCGACGAGGCAAAGACCGGGTATCTGGTCGAGCCGGAGGACTACGACGCGTGGGCGGAGCGTATCGCCCTGTTGCTTGACGACGACGCCCTGCGCACCGAGATGGGCCATACCGCCCGCTCGGAGGCGTTGCACCACGACTGGCGGGCGGCGACGGAATCTCTCGTGGGCTACTACCAGCGCGCGATCGACGAGCACCGTAGCTAGACGAGGTATAGGCATGGAGAGACAAGACGCGGATGACGTGCAAGTGACGCCCGACGAAGCGCGACATCTTCTGGGCGACGTCTCCGCCATCCGGCAGTCCGTGCAGTGGCAGCCCAACCTCCCGGTCGTCACCCTGCTGGCGGTGCTGTTCGCCGCCTTGGTCGCCACCGGCATCTGGGAAATGCTCACCTGGACTTTTTCTCTGTTGGCCTTGATCTTCATCCTGTTCGTGGTGTTTCGTAGGCAGCTCTTTCCTCCCCACACCCGGGAACGCCCGGTCGTGGACTTCGACCAAGAAAAAGGTAAGAAGAGTAATTGGTGGCGGGAATCGGTCTGGTTCTTGTGGACGCCGGTCGTGGTGTTGCTTCCGGCGGAGCCGCGATGGCTCGGCCTGATCGCCGGTATTCTGGCCGGCCTGCACATCCACTACGCGCTCCGGAGCACGTGATACCTGCCCTATGAACAACGCACTCGATCCCGTCCTCCGTCCCCTCGACCGATTGCGCATCTGCGCGGCGTTGAAAGCCGCCGGAGACACCGAAGGCGGCGACGCCGCCCTAGCCGGCCACCTGACGGCGCTGAGGCACATCGCGAATAGGGCCGAGAATTAAACCAGGTGCAGCACGCCGAGCAGCACCAGGAACACGGCGACGCCGTAGCCACCGATCTTGCTGACTTTTTCGGTGTTTTCGCGCGCCCACTGAAACGCCCGCCCCGGCGGCGAGTACGGATATTTCCGTACCAGGCCGACGAGCACGGCCACAAGCGTCGGCAAGCTCAGCGCGATGGTGGCGTAGAAGAACATGCCGCCGTAGCGCACCCACGCGGAGTAATCGCCCGCCGAGAGTACCGCGATACCCAGGAAGAACGGGCCCGAGGTCAGCGACTGCACCACGCCGAGCACGAACCCCGCCAGCATCGTCCAGACGCTGGGGGTGCGCAGGAACTTCAGGATCGCCTCCACCAGTTGGCGGTTGCCGCCCGGTTTGGTGCGCCATACCCCGAGCGCGGCAATGAGGCCGACGGCGATGAGGATGATGCCGAAGACGGGACCGTCGATGAGCGTCTGGACGAAGTCCTCCAGCCCGTCGAAGACGAACATCACGCCCAGCGCGAGCAAGAAAACCCCCAGCCAATCACCGAAGATCAGCAAGGGGGCTACTTTGCGGTATTGTCCGCGCGGCAAGATGATGCCGATGGCGACGACGACTGCGATGAGCAGCGCGTTGACGGAGTCGGCGAACGCGAGACTGACGGCAGAGAGCATTCCCGCAGTCTACCGGGCCAGCGTCGACGTCCTACTTCAGGTCGGTGACCTTGACGCGCTCCGGCAGGACCTTCGGGCGGGCGCCGGCGAGCTTCTCGACGATGCGGATGACCTGGTTGGAGTAGCCGAACTCGTTGTCGTACCAGACATAGAGCACCAGGTGGTTGT
>CALZCR010000244.1 GCA_945631445.1 uncultured Corynebacterium sp.
GAGGCCTGCAATCCGGAGCGGATCTGCAGGGCGCCGAGGCCGAGGGAGCAGGCGGTGCCGAAGATCGTGGCGAAGATCGACAGAATGTCGATGACTTTGCCGATCCAGCCATTGGCATTCTTTTCGCCGATCAACGGGATGAACGCCGACGAGATCAGCTGTTTGCGGCCGAGCCGGAAGGTCGAGTAGGCGATGGCCAGGCCGACGATGGCGTAAATGGCCCACGGGTGCAGGGTCCAGTGGTACATCGTCGTGGCCATGGCCGCGCCGACCTCACGTTCCTCGTGGTTGGGCACCGCGTCGAGGTAGAAGGTCAGTGGCTCGGCGGCGCCGAAGAACATCAGGCCGATGCCCATGCCGGCGGCGAACATCATGGCGATCCAGGAGATCGTGCGGAACTCAGGTTGTTCATCCACCTCACCGAGCCGGATGGAGCCGAAACGGGAGAATGCGATGAACAGGACGAACGCCACGAATATCGTGCCGAAGAGCAGGAACGCCCAGCCCAGGTTCTCGACGACCCAAGTAAATGCCCCGGTGGAGACGTTGGAGAAGTTGTCGGGGAAAGCCAGGCCCCACACCACGACGGCGATGACCAGGATGAAGGCGGGAACCACGACTATCCAGCTGATGGGTGCGTTCTTGTCGTCGGCGAGGCGTTTGACCGCCTTGTCCTCCTCGGGCAGTTCCCCGGCGCGCGCACTTTCATCGGAGAGCATCGACGCCAGCTGCTCCGTCGCTCCGGCGCTGTCGATGCGGTCACGGACTGTTTGATAGTCCGGGTCGGCCTCTGGGCCGGGGGACGCTCCCGGCGGTCCCTCCACGTTATTCAAATCTTTGTCAGACATGGCTACACCTTCCGAGTAGAGGGTCGGGTTTTCAAACTGGAAAGCCCGGCCCTTCACTGACGGGCTCAAACGCCAACTGGCGCTTTACCCAATTGTTATCCAATGTTTTTCCAGGTGGATCCAACTGTACACCCAGCTAGGTCACGGAATGGTAACGATCCCTCATTTGCCCCGGTCGTGGAGCACCGCTTCATATAATTCCCGGTTGGAGACGCCGTACCGACCGGCCACAGCCTTGCACGCGTCCTTCAGCCGTACCCCGTCAGCGACCTGTGTCTCGACCGCGGAGACCAACTCCTCCGGCTCCGCGGCTTCCCCCGCCCCGCCTTCGAGCACGACCGTGACCTCCCCTTTGATCCCCTCGGCGGCCCACTCCGCCAGCTCCGGCAGCGTCCCGCGCCGGACCTCTTCGTAGGTCTTGGTCAGCTCCCGGCACACCGCCGCCCGGCGGGAGTCGCCCAGAACCTCAGCCGCGTCGAGGAGCGTCTCGTGCAGCCGGTGCGGGGACTCGAAGAAACACACCGCCCGCTTCTCCGCCCGCAAGCTCTCCAGCCACGTGCGGCGCGCACCCGCCTTGCGGGGCGCGAAGCCGTCGAAAATGAAGTGCCCCACGTTCAACCCCGACAGCGCCAACGCCGTCGGCACCGCCGACGGCCCCGGAATGCAGGTGACGGACACGCCCGCCTCGTGCGCGGCGTCGACCAACGAATGGCCCGGATCGGAGACCAGCGGCATGCCCGCGTCGGTGACCACCACGACGCTGCCGGAGCGCGCCGACTCCAGCAGCCCCTTACTGCGGGCGGCCTCGTTGTGGTCGAAGTTGGAGACCACTTTCCCGCGGATCTCCACGCCCAGCGCCGTCGCCAAGTTACGCACCCGGCGCGTGTCCTCGGCGGCCACGACGTCCGCGGTGGCCAACGCGTGCCGCAGGCGCGGGGAGGCGTCGCCGACGTTGCCCAACGGCGTGGCGGCCAGAATCACTCCGCCGGGCAAGGGTTCCAGGTCCGGGGACGGGTCAATGTCGTGGGTTGTGCTCATGCCGTCCAGCATTCCACACCCCTGGCTGCCGTTCACCGGGAGGCGGGTGGCCTAGACTGACCCGGGTGAACACCGCCACGAGTACGCGGCCGTCCCCGCCGCCGGTCACCCCGCCTGCTCCGACGCGCCGCCGCTGGACCCGCGCGGACACCTACAGCACCCTGGTGATCGCCGCCCTCGCCTTCTTGACCCGATTTGTGGGCCTGACCTCGGCGAGCGTGCAGGGCACCCCCGTCTTCGACGAGAAGCACTACGTGCCGCAGGCCTGGGACATGGTGCGCTCCTGGTTCAATCCTTTTCTCGGCGGCATCGAGGCCAACCCCGGATACGGGCTGGTGGTGCACCCACCGCTGGGCAAGCAGCTGATCGCCTTCGGCGAGATGCTCTTCGGGTACACCCCGCTGGGGTGGCGGTTGTCCGTCGCGCTCTTCGGCGTCGCGACGGTGTTGTTGATCATGGCGCTGGTGCGGCGGATTTCGCAGTCCTGGCAGGTGGCCACGTTCGCCGGTGTGATCGCGGTGTTCGACGGGGTGCTGTTGGTCTCGGCGAAGTTCGGCATGCTCGACATGTTCCAGGTGTTCTTCATCGTCGCCGCCGCCTGGGCCTTGGCCCGCGACCATGAGCAGGTCCGGGCACGCTTCCACGCCGCCTTCATTGCCGGGTCGATGGGGGACTCGCCCTTCGGCCCGCGGTTGGGGTTCCGGTGGTGGCGCTTCGCCGCCGGCGTCGCGTTGGGCTGCGCCTTGGCCGTCAAGTGGTCGGGCCTGTACTACATCGCTTTCTTCGGGCTGATGAGCGTGTTCATGGATCTGGCGCTGCGCAAGCGCTACGGGGTGCGCCGCTACGTCACCGGCGCGCTGCTGCGCGACACGGCGCCGGCGCTGGCGTCGTTGGTGGCGGTGCCCGCCGCGCTCTACCTGTATTCCTGGCGCGCGTGGTTCGCCTCCGAGACCTCCGTCTACCGGCATGCGGCCGTCGACGGCTCCATCGCCGAAGACTCTGCTCTGCAGCTGCTTCCCGACGCCCTCGCCGGCTGGTTCTACTATCACTTCTCCGTCCTCGACTTCCACGGGGACCTAACCACCTCCGGGGGGCATTCCCATCCGTGGGAGTCGAAGCCGTGGTCCTGGCTCGTGGCGGCGCGGCCGATCCTCTACTACTCGTCCACCGGCGTGGACTGCGGGGAGACGACGTGCTCGTCGATGATTTATCTCTTCGGCACCCCGGCCATCTGGTGGCTGACCGTGCCCGCCCTGGCGTGGGGGTTGTGGTGCCTGCTGATCCGCCGGGACCGCCGCTTCCTGATCCCGATCATCGGTTTCGCCGCCGGCTTTCTGCCGTGGCTGGTGGCCTACGACCGCCAGATGTACTTCTTCTACGCCACCGCCTTGGTCCCGTTCACCATCTGTCTGATCGCTCTGGCGCTCGGCCAGCTCGTGGCGGCCGGGAAACCGGTGCGGTGGGGTTGGGTGCGGCGTCTGGCGGGCGGGGAAATCACCTGGGGCACCGTCGCCGTGATCGTCTACCTTTCATTGGTGGTGGCGATGTTCGCTTACTTCTCCCCCATCCTCTACGGCTACCTGATACCGGAGGCCATCTACGATCAGTTGATGTGGCTGCCCAGCTGGACTTAACGACCGAGCGCTAGTTGGGCTGGGCGCTCAACGAGCGCCACAGCTGGCCGGGGTTCAGTCCGCGGCCGGCGCCCCACAGCCAGACCAGCACGACGGTGACCAGGGCCAGGACGCCCAGCTGTGCGATCTGGGCCAGCGACGCCGCCCCCAGCACAATGTCGCGCACGGCGAAACCGGTGAGAAACGCCCACAGCGTGGCCACCACCACATCGTCTGCGGTGCTTT
>CALZCR010000245.1 GCA_945631445.1 uncultured Corynebacterium sp.
CCAACCACACCGAGGCCGTCGAGGTCGTCTACGACCCGGCGAAGATCAGCCTGGACGCCATCGTCGCCGCCGCCCTCGAGGCGCACGACCCGACCCAGAAGAACCGCCAGGGCAACGACGTCGGCACCCAGTACCGTTCCGCGATCTACACCGTCGGCGACGACGCGGAGGCGGAGAAAGCGCGGGTCCGCGAGATCGTGGACCACTACGCCCAGCTGCTCGCCGGCCAAGGCTTCGGCGAGGTGACCACGGAGGTCAAGACGCTGGCGGAGACCCCCGCCGGGAAGTACTACCTGGCGGAAGACGCCCACCAGCAGTACCTGCACAAGGTTCCGGACGGGTATTGCCCGCACCACTCCACCGGGGTGGCCTGCTCGTTGCCCGCCTGACCCACGGCGGGATCAGAACACGATCTGGTCTAAAGAGGCGACCGGGGTTTCCGCCCGCGGCATGACCGGGTGCGCCTCGACGCCTTCCCGCACCAGGTAGACGGCCCGCCACCCGGCGGCGCGGGCGCCGGCGACGTCGTTGTGCCAATCATCGCCGATCAGGGCCACGCTGCCGGGACCCGCCGCCCCCAACCTGGCTTCTGCCGCCGCGTAGGCCCGCGGATCAGGTTTGGCCGCCCCGAGGTCCGTGGCCGCCAGCAGCCGCAGGCCGTCGAAATGAAGCCCCGTCGCACTGAGTTTGCGGGCCTGCATCTCCGTCGCGCCGTTGGTGAAGATCCCGACCTCCCGCCCCGAGGCCGCCGCCCGCCGCAACGCGTCCCCCGCGTCCGGGTAGGTGCGCCAGGCGGCCCGGTAAGCCTCGACGTAGACGTCGTAGATCTGCAAGGCGGCGGCGTCGTCGAGCTGATCGTCGCCCAGAAACTCCCGGCACCGCTTGATGCGCTGCCCGGTATGGGTGACGTTTCCGCGCTCGAATTCGAGGAACCATCTGCGCTCTATCTCCGCCCACCGCCGCCACTGCTCCTGCGGCGACGGCAACCCGAGCTCGGCGGCCAGGTGCACGGCCCCGGCGCGCGCCGCGGCGTCATGGTCGACCAGGGTGCCGTCTAAGTCGAAGAGCACGACGTCTGTTTCGGGTCCGATCTGCATGGCATCCGATTCTATGGGCTGGCGCGGGGTGGGGGTCAGCGTTTGATCAGGTGGACTCGCACCCATTGTTCGATGCGGCGGGCCAGCCGGTCGTCGAAGTCGACGGCGACCTGTTCGCCGAGCACGCCGGCCCAGTAGTGGGGCATTTCGCCGTGGTATTGGTGGGCGTGGCCGCCGGGGAATTTCAGGGAGCTGATCTGGTCGAGGCCGACTTGCCAGCCGGTGATGAACGGCGCCCACCGCATGCCTTCGAACACGTCGAGGTGTTGCGCCTGCGGTGCGGGCACGCCGCGGGAGCCGGGTTCGCGCAGCCAGGCGGGTTGGGTGAAAAACAGGTTCCAGTCCCAGAAGGTGATGGGGTCGGAGGCGTGTTGGGCGAAGACGATGCGCGGGGACCGCCAGTCCGGGGCGAGGTCGGCGCCGGAGAAGTCGTGGCGCAGGTGCGCCGGGACGGCGGCGAAGCGGATGTGGCGGCCGCGGTCGATGACCGGGAGGCGCTCCGGTGAGCCCGGGTCGCGCATCTCGGTCAGCCCCCGGTGGAGGCGGGAGAACCTGGGCGGTCCGGAGAACACGGCCCCGTCGACGTGCTCGAGCAGCTGCTCGTGGTCCGGGAAGGAGTCCATGATGCCGTACGCGCCGAGGGATTCGCCGGCGACGTAGAACTTCGGCCGCGTCGCGGGGTCCATGTCTGCGAGGCGGCGCCGCACCGCGTCGATGAGGATGCGGGAGGAGACGACGGGGGAGTCGTGGTCGGTGACGTAGGCCACGGCCGAGGGCAGGTAGGAGTACTGCATGGCGACGGTGACGCAGTTTCCGCCGGTGAGAAATTCCACGGAGCTGACGGACCAGTCCGCCAGCCAGCCGGTGCCGGCGGCGGCCATCATCACGATGGTCGGGCGTCGAAAAGCGCCGGTGCGGTCCATTTCGCGCAGCACCTGGTCGGCTTGCTGCTGAAAATCCCGGCCGCGGCGGAGGCCGACGTAGATGCGGATCGGTTCGCGGGCGTCGTCGTGGCCGGTCACCGCCCGGATGTCGCGTGCCCGGGGGCCGCCGGAGACCAACGCGCGGCCCTGCGAGCCCAGGGCGTACCACGGTTCGTGCGACCACGGGGACCCGGAGCGTCCCGGCTCCCAGGGCTGCACGGTGCCGGGGAAGATCGACAGGTTGCGCTCTTGCGCACTGCGGCCCACGGAGTTGAGCAACCGGCGGACCACGAACCGGTCGGAGGTCACGGCCAGGGCCGAGACCAGCGCGATCAGCGCCAGCGGCCAGCTGACCACCGGCGGCAGCCAGCGCGACAGGGTGCGGCTCATCCGGTTGATCGACTGTTGGACGGTCTCGCCGATAAGCAGCAGGGCGCCGTAGCCGACGGTGCCCACCAGTACGCCGACGACCGCGTCGCGTCGCCCTTCCCGCCGCGGGGTGTCCACCAGTTGCGCCTGCCGCTCCTGCCGCCACAACGACGTCGCCGTCACCGTCACGGTGACCGTGCCCATCACCGTGTGCAGCACCTCATGGGTGCGCCGGGTGACCCGCGCCTTAGGCCGCCACCCTGCCACATCGAAGCCCCGGTTGACGGTGAACCGCACTCCCGTGGCGGCGGCGTGCCCGAAGCCCTGGCAAAACGCCACGTTCAAAGCCGTGACCCACCACGGGCGCGGCAGCAAAGACGGGGAGATCGCCCACCAGGTCGCGGCCTCCGCGCCCAATATCCCGGCGCCCAGCTGTTCCGGCAGGCGGCGCCGCTTGGTCATGCGCACCCCCGGCAGCAGGTCGGCGTAGACCTCGAGGGCGGCGACGGCGACTTTCAGCGCCCCGACGACGCCGCGGCGGGCGAAGGAGCGCAGCACGGCACGGGGACTTCTCGGCATGGCGACAATTGTGGCAGACGCCCTCCCCCCACGCAGATCTCCCCGTGGCCCAGGATGCCGGACCCGCCGGAAGCGGGCACAATGAAGAAGACGCACATGCACTAGCCGACCCCAGCCGCCGCACCCCGGGAGGTATGACGTGGACCAGCACCTGTTGGCCGAAACCATCACCAAAATCGACGACCTCATGGAGCGGTTGGCCAACGCCGAAGAGTCCAACCGCGCCGCCATCGACAAGGTGCACCCTGACCACCGTGACGGCGCGCTCAACCTGGTCCACTACACCGCTCTGCGCTCCCGCGACATCCGCCCCCTGCAGGCCCGCCTGTCCGAAGTGGGCGCCACCCGGTTGACCACCACCGAACCCTCCGTGGTCCCCCGTCTCAAAGTCGCGCGCAACGTGCTCAGCGCCTACGCCGGCCAGGAGCCGAAATACGGCAGCGAAGAAGTCACCGGCGCCTTCAACCTGGCCGACGACATCCTCGAGGCCAACGCCAACCGACTGCTCGGCGAGCATCTCGACGGCACGCACTCGCGCATCATGGTGACCCTGCCGACGGAGGCCGGCGACGACCCCGACCTGGTGCGCGGCTTCGCCGAGGCAGGCATGGAACTGGCCCGCATCAACTGCGCCCACGACTCCCCGGACGTGTGGGCGCGCATGATTGAGCATGTCCACGCCGCCGCCGAGGCGGTCGGCCGCGAAATCAAGGTGGCCATGGACCTGGCCGGGCCAAAGCTGCGCACCGGCGAGATCGCGCCGGGCCCCGCGGTC
>CALZCR010000246.1 GCA_945631445.1 uncultured Corynebacterium sp.
CGGGGGAGGTGGTGGCCAGGTCGGAGGAGACGTCGTCGAGCTTCGACTCCATGCGTTCCAGCAGGCCGCGCATGTCCTCGAGCTCGTGGCGGAGGTAGTCGCGGGAGACCATGTCGCCGATGTTTAACCGCACGCTGGCCAGTTCCCGGGCGATGAACTCCGTGTCCGCGCGGGTCTGTTCGTCGCGGCGGCGGTCGGCGGCGATGGTGACTTTGTCGCGGTCCTCCTGCCGGTTCTGGGCGAGCAGGATCAGCGGGGCCGCGTAAGCCGCCTGGGTGGAAAACGCCAGGTTCAACAGGATGAACGGGTACGGGTCCCAGTTCCACCAGAAGCCGCCGATGTTGAGCGCGATCCAGATGATCACCAGCGCGGTCTGCCACATCAGGTAGCGCCCGGTGCCGAAGAAGCGGGCGACTTTTTCGGCTGCGGCGCCGATCGTCTCGTCGTCGAGGCGGATCAGGCGGCGGCGTTTGCCGCCGGTCGGGACGGACAAGTCCGAGCGGTTGTCGTCAGCCACGGTGGGTCTCCCTCTCATGCGGTCGAATGCCGGTTTCCCGCCAGTCCTCGGGCAGCAGGTGATCGAGCAGGTCGTCGACGGCGACGGCGCCCAGCAGGTGGCCGTCCTCGTCGACGACGGGGCCGCACACCAGGTTATAGGTGGCGAAATAACGGGCGGCGGTCTCCTGGTCGTCGCTGACCCGCAGTAGGGGCAGATCGGGGTCCAAGACCCCGCCGATCAGGGTGGAGGGCGGTTCGCGCAGGAGTTTCTGCAGGTGCACGCAGCCCAGGTACTGGCCGGTGGGGGTGGCCGTGGGCGGGCGGGCCACGAAGATCAGGGAGGCCAAGGACGTCGGCAAGCCCGGGTCCCGGGCGAGCGCGAGGGCTTCCGCGATCGTCGTCTGCGGGGTCAGCACGAGCGGTTCGGGCGTCATGATGGCGCCGACGGTGCCTTCCTTGAAGGTCATCAAACGGCGCACCGGGGCGGATTCCACCGGGTCCATCAGCTCCAGCAGGACTTCGGCCTTGGCGTCGTCCAAGTCGTGCAGGATGTCGGCGGCGTCGTCCGGGTCCATTTCCTCTAAGACGTCGGCGGCGCGTTCGATGTCCAAGGCCTCCAGCAGCTGGGCCTGGTCGTCGTCGGGCAGCTCCGCCAGGACGTCGGCGAGGCGTTCGTCGTCGAGCTCGCCGGCGAGTTCCCGGCGCCGCGGGTCGGGAAGCCGGTTGAGGTAGCGGGCGACGTCCGCGGGGCGCAGGTCCTCGATGGCGGCCAGCGACTCCATCAGGGAGGCCGACGCGCCGGCGTCGCCGGTGTCCAGGCCGTGGACGCTGGCCCAGGGCACGATGTGCAGGGCGCGGGCGCGACCGAACTTCGTCCGCTGCGGGAACACCGCCACCCGGGTGATGACCCAGTCGCGGGTGCGGGTGCGGGTCAGTTCGACGTCGGCGATTTCGACGGCCTTGCCGTGCAACTCCGGGAGTTCGGGGTCGTCGGTGTAGACCTTGGCGCTGACCAGATCGCCCAGGACGGTCGCTTCGCCGGCGCGGGGCTGGAAGGCGCGCAGCGACACCGAGCCGGTCGCGAGCGTGACGTCGCCGGGTTCGATGGCGGCGATGCGCAGCATGGGGACGAAGATGCGGCGGCTGTTGCTCAGCTCCACGACCAGCCCGAGCGCCCGGGACGGGGTCGGCAGGGGGCGGACGGTGACGACGACGTCGCGGACGCGGCCGATGACTTCGAAGTCCGGGCCGCGGACCTGCAGCCCCGACAGGCGCCCGGCGTAGGCGCGGGTGGTGTGACTCATGGCTTCAGCTTAAACCCCTGTGCGGGCCAACCCGTCTTTCGTTACAATTGTTGAATAGAGGAAACTTCATTAAGTAAACCTATGAAAAGGATGTGTCATGACCAACCCTCGCCCCGCACGCTCCCCGCAACCACGTCAACGCCCGTCCGGCTGGCCGGTCGGCAGTTTCAGCACCTACGCCGAGGCGCAGGCCGCCGTGGACCGGCTCTCCGACGAAAAGTTCCCGGTGGAGAAGCTCTCCATCGTCGGCGTGGACCTCGTGGAAGTGGAAAAAGTCACCGGCCGGTTGACGTGGGGCAAGGTGATCGGCGGGGGAGCGGCCTCCGGCGCCTGGATGGGCATCTTCTTCGGCCTGCTCTTCGGCATCCTGGGCGGACCCCTGCTGGGCGCCCTGCTGTGGGGCATTATCGTCGGCGCCATCTTCGGCATGATCTTCGCCGCCGTGCCCTACGGGTTAAGTGGCGGGGACCGGGACTTCACCTCCCACACCCAGATCATCGCCGGCCGCTACGACGTCCTCTGCGCCCCCGACCACGCGACCCGGGCCCGCGACATGATCGCGCAGATGGGGGTGGCTCCGCGCCACTCGCCGCAGGAAGACCCCGCCCCGCGCCCGGAGGAAGGCGACGGCGGCCCGCAGCGTTAGAATCGGCGGAAGCCCTTTTCGCCGCCTAATTTTTCTGGGAGCACGATGAACCGCCGCCGACGCCCGCGCCACCTCTACGGTCCCCGGATCGGGGTGGCGGCGCTGACCGCCGCGGCGCTGGCCGTCACCGGGTGCGCCGCCGCAGAGCCCGGCGCCGCGCCGCGGGCGGAGGACGCGCGCCCGATAGTGATTTCCGTCGCGGACAGCGACGTCGACCTGGCCGTGCTCGGCGAGATCTACGCCCAAGTGCTCAACAGCGGCGGCTACGACGTGCGGCTGGAAGTGCACTCCGCACAAGACTCGGCCTCGAGCGCCGACCGGTTGTTGGCGGGGGAGGCCGACTTCATCGTCGGCTGCACCGGCGAGCTCCTCGCGGACGTCAACCCCGCCGGGGCGAAAGAGATCAAAGACGAGTGGCCGGAACTCGAGGAGGAGGGCGTCGGCGGTTTCGTCGTCTACGACGAGCTGATCGCTTCCCTCCCCTCCCGGCTGTCGGCCACCGACCCGTCGTCGGCCACCAGTTGCGACGCCGCCGAAGAAGAACACGGCTTGACCCAGCAGGTGGTGCCGATTTTCACCTCGACGCTGTTCGACCGGGAGCAACGCGAGGCGCTGACCAGCATCACCCGGTTGATCACCACCGCTGACCTGGAGGAGATGGAGGAGGCCGTGGAGGAGACCGGTTCGGTGGTCCGGGCGGTCGACGAGTGGGTCTCAGAGAACGAGGCCCGTTCCGGCGGCGCCTTTGAAGACGAGCGGGAAGACGTGAGCTACCTGTATACGCCGTAGTTGCGGCGCCCAACAAGAACACGCCCCCGCTTCCCTCGCTCTCGGCATGGCGCCGAGGCGGGGGAGGCGGGGGCGTGGTCTGTGACCGGCGCTTCTGCCGCGTTGCCGCGTTAGATGTCGAAGGCCTCGTCCATCAGCTGCTTCTGCTCCAGCTGGTGGACCTTGGAGATGCCGGTCGCGGTCGAGGACTGCGCGCGGCGGGAGACGCGCGTCATCCGCGGCATCTCCGGCAGCAGCTCGTGCAGGTGCTCGTTGTAGAACGGCCAGGCGCCCTGGTTGGCCGGCTCATCCTGGACGAAGCGGACGTTTTCGAGGTTCGGGTAGGACTCGAAGGCGTCGCGCAGACGGTTGAACGGGATCGGGTGCAGCATCTCGATGCGCACGATGGCGACGTCGTCGCGCTCGCGCTTGGCGCGCTCCTTCTCCAGCTCGTAATAGATCTTGCCGCTGACCAGCATGACGGTCTTGACGGCGTCGACGTCGCCGACCTTCTTGCCGTCGCGGT
>CALZCR010000247.1 GCA_945631445.1 uncultured Corynebacterium sp.
CTCCCATGCACCGATTCTTCACAGTCCTGTACGGCGCGGCCGGGGGCGCGCACTTCCTCCGGCCGCAGGTCTTCGACCAGATCGTCCCGGCGCGGTTGCCCGGTGCGCCCCGGTGGTGGACATATGCCTCCGGCGCCGCCGAGCTGGCGGTCGCCGGGCTCATGGCGCGGCCCCAGACCCGCCGCGCCGCGGGGTACGCCTCGGCGGCGCTGCTCGTGGCCGTGTTCCCGGCCAACGTCAAGATGGCGTGGGACTGGCGGGACCAGCCGGCCCGGCGGCGGGCCATCGCTTACGGGCGACTGCCGCTGCAGCTTCCCCTCATCTGGTGGTCGGCGCGGGTGGCTCGCGAGGCTCCGGTACGGGGCGGCGATTAAAGAGCGTGTAGCTGCGCGGCCTTGGCGGCGTGGCCGGCGAGCCTGACCAGCCATTCGCGGGTGGCCAGGGAGCCGGCGTCGGCGGCGGCGTTGCGCCACGTCAGGTCGGTCGTCTCCGCGATGCGGTCGACCAGCTGCCCGGCCTGCGCCTGATCCGTCGGGGCGGTGACGCCGTCGAAGGCGTACCCGGGGGCGGCGACGGGCGTCTCCCCGGTGGGTTCGAGTGTCCGGGTCAAGACCGTGATGCGCTGTTCATGGGCGTCGATGAGGTCCGCGACCCGGGCGTCCCCGGCGTCGTCGAGGTAAGCCTGCGCGATGTCCAGGGCGTACACCGCGGCGTGCTCGTCCGCCAGCAAGCCGCGCAGCGTCTCGGCGTCGGCCGCCGTCACCGGCTCAAGCGGGGCGGGCAGGTCCGGCAATTCCGTCGAGGAGGGCGCCGCCGCCAGATCAACGGCCTGGGAGACCACCAGGTCCACGGATTCCGCCGGCACCCGGGGCAGGGCCGTCAGATAGTCATCCAGCGCCGCGTCGTCTCCGGCGCTCGCGTCCACTTCGCCCGTGGCGGCGTCGAGGTCGCAGGAGGGCGGCGTGGCGCCGTCCTCGTCGACGCCGCAGAGTCGCTCGACTTCTTCGAACAGCTCTGTGGCGTGCCCGGCACGCAGCGTCGCCGTCGGCGAAGCTGTGTCGGCGTCGGCGTCGGCGCTGGCTCGCTGAGCGAGTTCGAGCACCGCGGCGTTGGGGCGCGGACCGAACTGCTCGACGACGTCGTCCAGCGCGGCGCAGGAGGAGAGCACGGCGGTGAGCAGGGGAGCGGCGAGAAGGGCGGTCAGTCGACGGTTCACGTATGGGACTGTACCGCGCGACGGTAGAGTAAAACCCATGGCATTCCCGGACGTTGCACAATTGACCGCTTTGATCAGCCCCGCCGTTGACCCGCGCGGATGGGACGTCGAGGCGGTGAAGGTGACCAAGGCGGGCAAGAAGTCCGTCGTGGCCGTCAAGCTCGACGCCGACGACCGTCCCACCCTCGATGACCTGGAGATCGTCTCCACCGAGATCTCCGAGCTGTTGGACGCCGCCGAGGAACGCGGCGACGCGAATTTCGGCGCCGGCTACACCCTGGAGGTCTCCACCCCGGGCGTCGACCTGCCGCTGACCGCGCCGCGCCACTGGCGCCGCAACCGCCACCGTCTGGTGGCGTTGACGGAGGCGGGGAAGAAGTCCCTGTGGCGCATCGGCGCGCTCGCCGAGGACGAGAGCGCGGTGATCTTGGTCGCCGCGGACAAGAAGAAGAGCGGCAACCGCGACGTTTCCGTATTCCCGGAGGACGTGCGTGAGCTGCAACTTTCTTCTGCGCCGACCGCAGTGGTAGAAGTTGAGTTCAACGAATCTCCGGCGACGCAGCTGGAGATCACCGCCAAGACTTATCAGGAAGCCACGCAGTGGCGAGAGGAACACAAGTGAATATCGACATCGACGCGATCAGGGGCATCGAAAAAACACAGGGGGTGCGCGTCGAAGACATGATGTCGACGATCGCGCGCGCCCTGCTGCAGGCCTACCGCGAATACCGCGGCGGCGACGTCCCCGCCGGCGACGAGGCGCTGGACTCCAAGGCGCGGGTCGACATCAACGGCGACACCGGCGAGGTCGCCGTGATCGTCTCTGAGTTGGACGAGGACGGCGAGGTCGTCACCGAGTACGACGACACCCCCTCGAATTTCGCCCGCATCGGGGCGTCGACCGTGCGTGACGCCATCGTCCGTCGCCTGCGCGAGGCCGAGGCCGGACGGGTCTTCGAGGAGTACTCCGAGTACGAGGGACGGGTCGTCACGGGCCTGGTGCAGCGCGACGTCAAAGCGAATCAGCGCGGCATCGTCATCGTCCAGCTCGGCACCGAAAACGACGCCCAAGACGGTATCCTGCTGCCCGCCGAACAGATCCCCGGCGAGAAGCTCGAGCACGGGGACCGCGTCAAGGCCTACATCGTGGGGGTCAACCGCTCCAACGCCAACGTGCAGGTCAACCTGTCGCGCACGCACCCGGAACTGGTCCGCGGCCTCTTCGAGCTGGAGGTGCCGGAAGTCGCGGACGGCTCCGTCGAGATCATCAACATCGCCCGGGAGGCCGGCCACCGCTCCAAGGTCGCGGTCATCGGCCGGGTCAAGGGCATCAACGCCAAGGGCGCCTGCATCGGCCCGCGCGGCCAGCGCGTGAACAACGTCATGGCCGCCCTCGGCGGCGAAAAGATCGACATCATCGATTACGACGAGGACCCGGGGGTCTACGTGGGCAACGCGTTGGCCCCGTCCAAGGTCGTCCGCGTGGAAGTCCTCGACGAAGAGGAACAGAGCGCACGGGTGACGGTGCCGGATTACCAGCTGTCGCTGGCGATCGGCAAGGAGGGCCAGAACGCTCGCCTGGCCGCCCGGCTGACGGGCTGGAAGATCGACATCCATTCTGACGTCGACGCCCAGGCGTAGTCTGAGTCCGTCACGGAAAGTGTCTTCACACCGCCGGGAATTCAATTTCCGGTGGTTTTGCTCTAAACTGGGGGATGGCCCATTGGCCGATTGTCGTCAACGACGGTTACTTACCGAACGGCACACGCAATCAGCGAGCAGTAAGGAGACGAATGACACAGCCGGGTATTGACGCAGCAGACGCTGCTTCCCCGCGCCGTATTCGCATTCGCACCTGTGTCGCCACGCGTGAACGCCACTCGGATGAGGAGCTGCTTCGCGTGGTGGTGGATCCGGAAGATTCCACCAATCGTCGGCTTCTGGCCGACCCCAAGCGTCGCCTGCCCGGCAGGGGCGCCTGGATCACCCCGCAGTTGTCGGCGCTCGAGACAGCGGAGAAACGTCGCGCCTTCCCGCGCGCCCTCCGACTTTCTACGGCCGTGGACACTGGTCATGTACGCACGTACCTCGCAGAACTTGCAGACGGACCCGACATTGTAAGGAAGACCGAACACTGATGAGCACACAGCGATGAAGCATCAGCGATGAGAGTCAACATTCATCCCTAGAGGTCGAGTTGCCTTCTTGGCACTCGCCCTCTGGCAAACCCTAGAGGAGACAAGTGCCCGGAAAGCTACGCGTCCATGAGCTTGCAAAGCAGCTCGGCGTAACCAGTAAGGAACTTCTCGCCACGCTCAAAGAGCAAGGCGAATTCGTCAAAACCGCATCGTCGACCATCGAACCCCCGGTGATCAAGAAGATGCGCGCACACTACAACGAGGGCCAGGCCGAAGACTCGGCCGCCCCCAAGCCGGGAGCTTCGGCTCCGAAGCCGGGCGCGGCCAAGCCCGCAGCCCCCAAGCCGGGCGTGGCTAAGCCGGCCGCCCCGAAGCCGGCCGCCGC
>CALZCR010000248.1 GCA_945631445.1 uncultured Corynebacterium sp.
CACCACGATGCGGTCGACGTAGATGCCGGGCAGGTGCACGTCGTCGGGATCGATGACGTCGACGAGCTCCTCCACCTGGGCGATGGTGACCTTGCCGGCCATGCCTGCGTCCGGGTTGAAGTTGCGGGCGGTCTTCTCGAAGACCAGGTTGCCGTAACGGTCGGCCTTCGCGGCGTGCACGAAGGAGTAGTCCGTGCGGATGGACTCCTCGAGGACGAAGAGCTCGCCGTTGAACTCGCGGGTCTCCTTCGGCTTCGAGGTCTCCGCGACGGTGCCGTCGGAGTTGTAGCGCACCGGCAGGCCGCCGTCGGCCAGCTGGGTGCCCACGCCGGCCTTGGTGTAGAAGGCCGGGACGCCGGCGCCGCCGGCGCGCATGCGCTCGGCGAGGGTGCCCTGCGGGGTGAACTCCACGGAGAGCTCGCCGGAGAGGTACTGGCGAGCGTATTCCTTGTTAGAGCCGATGTAGGAACCGATGGAACGGCTGATGCGGCCGTCCTCCAGGAGGAGGCCCAGGCCGAATCCGTCGGTGCCGAGGTTGTTGGAGACGATGGTCAGGTCGCTCGCCCCCTGGGTGCGCAGGGAGTCGATGAGACGGGCGGGGATACCCACGAGGCCGAACCCGCCGACGGCGACAGACGCACCGTCGGGGATGTCGGCCACTGCGGCATCCGTACTAGGAAGAGTCTTGTCAAGCATGATTGACACTGTACACTTGGTGCGAGAAGCGCACAAGGGTTCACACAGCGAACTTTGGTGCAACCATTGCAGCAGGAAAGGAGCCCGCCGACGTGACACCCCACACTACGAGCGACAGCGCATACGTGCAGTCGCTCGCCCGGGGCCTCAGCGTGATCACCTCATTCGACGCGGACCGCCGCCGACAAAGCCTCACCCAGGTCGCCGAAAACACCGGACTGGCCCGGGCCACCGCCCGCCGGTTCCTGCACACCCTGGTGGGGCTGGGGTACGCGGGCACCGACGGCGCCGAGTTCTGGCTGACCCCCCGCATCCTCGAGCTGGGCTACAGCTACGTCTCCTCCCAGGAGCTGCCGGAGATCGCCCAGCCCCACATGGAGTCGCTGTCCGCCACCCTGGGCGAATCCTCGTCGTTGTCCGTGCTCGACGGCACGGACGTCGTCTACATCGGCCGGGTGCCGGTGCGGCGCATCATGAGCGTCAACATCAACATCGGCACCCGCTTCCCCGCCCACGCCACCTCGATGGGCAGGACGCTGCTGGCCGGGCTGCCCCCGGATGAACTCGACGATTACTTCGCCGCCGCGGAGCTGACTGCCCTGACCTCCGAGACCGCTGACAGTCAGGCGGAGCTGCGCCAGGCCATCGCCACGGTGGCCGACGTCGGCTACTCCGTGGTCGACCAAGAGCTCGAACCCGGGCTGCGTTCCGTCGCTGCGCCTATCGTGGACTCAGCCGGGCGCACGGTCGCCGCGATCAACGTGTCCACGCATTCCGCCGGATACACCCTGGAGACCCTCCAGCGGCACGTGATCCCCGCCGTCCGCCAGGCGGCGCGGGAGATCAGTTCCGACTACATCTCCACCCAGCACCTCTAAACCGAAAAGACCCAGAAAGGCATCCTCATGACCAACCCCACCGACATCGTCCTGTGCTCCCCGCTGCGCACCGCAGTGGGCCGGTACGGCGGCGCGCTGAAGAGCGTGCCCGTCCAGGATCTGGCCGCCACGGTGGTCAAGGCCGTCGTCGAGAAGACCGGCCTGAAGGGCGAGCAGATCGACGACCTCATCCTCGGCCAGGCCTCCCCCAACGGCGCCGCCCCCGCACTGGGCCGCGTCGTCGCCCTCGACGCCGGCCTCGGCGAGGCCGTGCCGGGCATGCAGCTCGACCGCCGCTGCGGATCCGGCCTGCAGGCCATCGCCACCGCCGCCGCCCACGTCCAGTCCGGCGCGGCCGCCCTGATCATCGCCGGCGGCGCCGTGTCCAGGCCCGGCGTCGAGTACACCGTCGACGCCGACGTCCGCTGGGGCAAGAAGGGCGGCAACATGGTCTTCCGCGACCGCCTCGCCGAGGCCCGCGAGACCGCCGGCGGCAAGAACCACCCGATCCCGGGCGGCATGATCGAGACCGCCGAGAACCTGCGCCGCGAGTACGACATCGAGCGCGAGGCCCAGGACAAGATGGCCTACGAGTCCCACCAGCGCGCCGTCGCCGCCCAGGAGAAGGGCCTGTTCGACGACGAGATCGTGCCGGTGACCATCCCGCAGCGCAAGGGTGATCCGATCGTCTTCGACACCGACGAGCACCCGCGCGGCGACACCACCCTGGAGAAGCTGTCCACCCTGCGCCCGATGATGGGCCGTCAGGACGATGAAGCCACCGTCACCCCGGGCAACGCTTCCGGCCAGAACGACGGCGCCGCCGCCGTCATCGTCACCACGGCCGCCAATGCCGAGGAGCTCGGCCTGAGCCCCGTCGCCAAGCTCTCCGGCTGGGCCGTCGCCGGCGTCGCCCCGGAGACCATGGGCATCGGCCCGGTCAACGCCACCGCGAAGCTCTTTGAGCGCCTCGACCTGACCTTCGACGACATCGACCTGATCGAGCTCAACGAAGCCTTCGCCGCCCAGGCGCTGGCCGTGCTCAAGGAGTGGGGCATCTCCGCGGACGACGAGCGCCTCAACCCGGTCGGCTCCGGCATCTCCATGGGCCACCCGGTCGGCGCCACCGGCGCCCGCATGATCGTCACCGCCGCCCATGAGCTCGCCCGCTCCGGCAAGCACCGCGCACTGGTGACCATGTGCATCGGCGGCGGCCAGGGCATGGCGGCCGTCATCGAAACCGTCTAACCCAGACCCCGAAGGAGTCGCACGACAATGATTCTGCACCACGTTGAATACGGATCCGGCCCGGCCGTGGTCCTGCTCGGTTCCATCGCCTCCACCACGGACATGTGGCTGCCGCAGCTCGACGCGCTCAGCGCGGGCCACCGCGTCATCGCCCTGGACCACCGCGGCCACGGCCTGTCGCCCGACCCGGAGGTCGAGCCGGGAGAGACCACCATCGACGACCTGGCCAACGACGTCTTGGAGACGCTCGACAGCCTCGACGTCGACGAGTTCGCCGTCGTCGGCCTGTCGCTGGGCGGGTCCCTCGCCCAGTACCTGGCCGCGACTTCCGAGCGCGTCACCCGCGCGGCGTTCCTGTGCACCGCCGCTTACTTCGGCGGAGCCGAGAAGTGGAACCCGCGCGCCGAGCTCACCCGCGCCGAGGGCATCGCCCCGATGCTGGAGGGCGTCGTCGGGCTGTGGGTGACCAAGGGCTTCCGCGGCGCCAGGCCGGCCACGACCGACTGGTACCGCGCGATGATCTCCACTACCCGCGGCCTCGGCTACGCCTCCTGCTCGGACGCGCTGGCCGGCTGGGACTTCCGCGAGCGTCTGTCGGAGATCACCGTCCCGGTGCTCACCCTCGCCGGCGCGGAGGACGAGTCCACTCCCCCGGCCGCGCTGCAGACCATCGCCGACGGCGTCGCCGGCCCGGTCACTTCCGTGACCGTGACCCCGGGCGCGCACGTGCCCACCTACGAGGCCGCGGACCAGGTCAACGAGGCCCTCACGGCCTTCTTGGCCGGTTAGTCACGCCTGAAAAGACGGCGCCGCCGTGCCCCCGATTTCCGGGGCCACCGCGGCCGTGGTTTGTGGGTGGGGAGCCGACCAAGTACAAGCCCAGCAACAGCGCCACCCCAAAACGGG
>CALZCR010000249.1 GCA_945631445.1 uncultured Corynebacterium sp.
GGGCCGTGGACGCCGGGCACCACTTTCCACCTGACCGACGCCTACCCTTTGCCCGGGGTGCCTTTCACCGTCACCGAATGCACCGCGACCTTCAGCTTTTCCGACGTCGAGGGCCGCGCCTACGCGGTCACGGCCGGACACTGCGGCGAAGCCGGTGATCTGGTGTGGCCGACCACGGCCAGCACCGCGACCGACTTCGCCGTCGAGGTCGGCCGCGTCATTTACACGGACCTGACCTTAAACGCGGATGTCTACCACGACGTTGGCCTCATCGAGATCACCGACGCCGCCCGCCCCATGACGTTCGCCGGCTCCGCCGAGCAAGCCGCGGAACTGCTGGTGGGCGAACCCGCCCGCCTCGAGGGCGAGCGCGTGTGCAAGATCGGCGGCACCACCGAGGTCACCTGCGGCGTCGCCGGGGGACAAGAGCGGCAACAACTGCACGTCGATGACGGCGGTTTCGCGGTCACCGAAGGCCGCACCGCCGCGCTGTGCGCCGCTCGCGGGGACAGCGGCGGGCCCGTCACCGCCACCATCGACGGCCGCAGCGTCATCGTCGGGCTGGTCTCCGGCACCCGCGTCGACGGCGCACCCGTGACCGACTGCGCCGACCCGGCCGCCGCCGGGATGACCCTGTCTTATACCCCGACCTCGACGATCGTGGACATCCTCGCCGACGTCGTCCCCGAGGCGCAGCTCGCCCGGTCTTAGTCGACGAGACCGCGCGAGGAGGTGGAGTTTGCTCCCCAGAACAGCCCGTCGGCCGTGAGGTCGGCGTAATCCATGTACTCGCTCATGCGCCCCGAACCGTGGGCTGCCAAGGTGACATAAGCCAGCGACTCCGGATGGGTGAGCTCCTCCCAACTGGCCAGCGCCCGGTCATAGGAGGCGGAGGTGGTCGGCAGCCAGGTCACGGCGGCGTGACGCACGAAGTTCTCGGCGGGGCGCTCGGAGACCGCGATGTGCGCGGCCTCGTTGTCCACCGCATAGACCAACAGGTCGGCCAGCTCCTCGTCCGGAACGGTGGAAAAACAAAAACCCCACAGGTCGATCTTTAAATTCTCCGCGGTCACCGACACGTTGTTGGCGCACGCATCCCGCGTCAAGCTGTTCAGATACGCCGCCAGGGCCCGGGTGGAGCTTTCCGTGGACACCGCCGCCTGCGGAACTGTGCCGGTCACCGTCAGCCCGGTGTGGGACGGGGCGACTTCCGCGCCCGTGATGAACTGCGGGTTCAACCGAGCCAGCACCGGCGCAGGATCCGCCGGCGCCGGGGGCGGATCCGCGTCGCCCGCGCCGGGGTCCCGGGCGTCGACGGAGATCTGTTCGCGGGTGCTTTCCCAGACGCCGAGGCTGATCGCGCCGGCGGCCACGGCCACGGCGGCCACTACCGTGACGACGCGTCCGGCGAGGTGGCGCCCACGGGACGGCTGGGCGGGCGCGGGGGCATCGTCCCGCGGTGCGTGGGTGGCGCTGACGGGCGGGGTGGAGGAGGGGCTGCTCATGATGGGCAAGAGTCTAGTTGAGTCGGGCCGTGAGACCGGGCAGCTAGAATCAGCGCGTAGCCGACTTTTCCTCGGCGGCCTCGACGAGCAAGGAGCCCATTTCAGTGTCTGCCCCGGATTTCATCCGCACCCTCCGCGAGAAGATCGGCCACGACCCGCTGTGGCTGCCGGCCGTCACCGCCGTGGTGCTGCGCGATTCCACCGATGATTCCCCGTGGGCGGTGCCGGAGGTGCTGCTGGTCAAGCGCGCCGACAACGGCGCGTGGACCCCGGTGACCGGCATCTGCGAGCCGGGGGAGAACCCCGACGCCACGGCCGTGCGCGAGGTCAAGGAAGAGACGGGCTTGGACGTGCGGATGGACGCCCTGTTGGGCGTCGGGGCGATGAGCCCGGTGGTGCACGCCAACGGAGATCAGGCGACGTACATGTCGATCGCGATGCGGCTGAGCGTCATCGGCGACGACGCCCCGGTGGTCGGTGACGAGGAAAACGTCGAGGCGGGCTGGTTCTCGGTCGCGCGGATGCCGGTGGAGAATCCGCAGTTTCGCATGATGGTCGCCGACGCCGCCGCCCAGCGCAAGCACCCGGCCGGGTTCACGCCGCGGACGGGGTTCCACAAGCGCAACTAGCCTGGTGTCCATGGACACCACATTTCCCTTAGGCAAGCCCGCCAACCCCGCCTGGTTCACCGGCGAGGTGCACATGGCGTCGATGCAGGAGCCCGCCGAACTGCAGGCGGCCAACGTCACCTTCGCGGCCGGCGGCCGCACCAACTGGCACACCCACCAGGTCGGCCAACTCATCGTCGTGGTCGCCGGCGAAGGTTTCTACCAGGAAGAAGGCCAAGAGCCGCGGCTGATCAAGGCCGGCGACACCGCCTGGGCCGGCCCGAACGTCAACCACTGGCACGGCGCCACCCGCGACGCCGGCATGGTGCACGTCGTGGCCAACCTGAAGGACGCCGACGGCGACTTCGCCGACTGGGGCGCCCGCGTCACCGACGACGAGTACGAGGCGGCGCACGCGGCCGTCGGCAAATAAGGACACGCCGTCAGCGGTGCTCCTCCGGCCACTTCTCGGGCCCGCCCCAATAGCGGTCGGCGAAGGGGGAGCGGTGCCGCCGCCAGCCGCCGCCCAGCGCGTCGCGCAGCTCGGCGGGGGAGTCCACGAAGCAGATGATCTCCAGCCACGGAGGCACGGATTCATCGGTGACGTCCACCGCGTCGTGGGTGCCCCCGCAGACGATGATGTGCGGCGGTCCGGGGGCGGCGGTGATGAGCAGGCCGCCTGCCGCGGCCAAGCCGTAGGCGAGCTCGGCGTCGTCGGGGGAGGCGTGGAACAACGTGCCGTAGAAGGTCGTCGCGCCGGGGCCCAAAAAAGAGGCCTCGAAGGAGCTCGGCGCTCCGCTGCGCTCGTCCACCAGCAGCGGCCCGTGTTCTGGGGCGGCGAGCCCGTGCGCGGCCAGGACCTCCCGGACGGCGGGGACGTCGGCGGGGGCCTCGAGTGCGGTGAAGGTCAGCGTGGTCATGCCCGCGATCGTAGCGGGGCGGCGCTCCCCGGCCGGTGAGGCAAACTTTCGGTTGAATTTCCGGAGAGGTATTGTGCGCTCCCTCACGCGCGGATAGGTTAGGCATGCCTTTGGTTTGTTAGGTTGTCCTAAAATGCTGTGTCGAAAGGTCCCTCATACCCCGCACCGTCACCGCCCCGCCGGTCATGCACTTCACCGGATCTCTCGCCCGTCCCTGACCCCGCCCCCTGGCCCAAGAAAGGAGCCCGTCATGATCTCCTCCACCGCACTGCTGTCACAGCGACTCCGGCAACATACGCTGAGCCACCACGACGCCGTGGCCCACGGCGATTTTCTCACCCGGCTGACCAGTGGCGACCTCAGCCGGGAAGCGTACACCGACTGGCTCAGCCAACTCTGGTACGTCTACACCGCGCTCGAGGAAACCGTCTGCCACGCCGAAACCGGGGCACTGCTGTCCTGCCTCGCCGACTCCCGGCTGCAGCGCACTCACGCCCTGGAAGCCGACCTCGTCCACCTCGTCGGCGAGAACTGGCTGGAAACCATCGTCCCGCGCCCCGCCACCACGGTCTACGTCGACCGCCTCTTTCGCATCGGAAACGACGAACCGGCCGTCATCGCCCACCACTACGTCCGCTACCTGGGGGACCTGACCGGCGGGCAACGCATCAGCGAACAGGTCGCCCGCCACTACG
>CALZCR010000250.1 GCA_945631445.1 uncultured Corynebacterium sp.
GGGCCGTCCAGCACCCCTGTGTAATCGACGATCAGTCCTCGCATAACCCTGCCTCTTCCCTGTTGCTTCTGTGCCGCAGACCACGCGGGGACGTTCACCCCGCGACTGCGCTTCAAACGTGACACAATACTACCTACCCGATACGCGTCTGCCCCCTTAACGAGCCTCATCGACAAGGAGCAGCCATGTTGTCACCCGTACCAGGCCTGACGTACCTCAAAATTCTCACACCCGCCTCTCCGCCGGCGCCCCGCCGCCCAGAACTCCCCGCCGACGGCCGTGCCGAAGTGGCGCCGTTGGTCACGGTGGCGCTGCAGGCGGCTTTCGGCATGCGGCCGGTGGAAAGGTTGCCGCGCCGGACTTTCTCGGACGCGGTGCGCGCCCGCATCAACGCCCGCCTGCGCTCCTCCCCGGCGCGCGGGCCGGTCGCGCTGAGCTCGTTGCGGGCGGCGGGCGCCGAGGTGTTCGGCACCTGCGAGGCGCAGGGCCGGGTCTTCGGCTTCACCGCCGTGGTCGAGGGCGGGCGGATGGAGTCGTTCCGCGTGTTCTAGGCCTGGACGTTTCCGCCGCTGGTTTCCGTGGGCGTCGTGTCTTGGGCGGCGAACTGCTTGCGCAGGGAGAACAGCTGGCGGATGGTTTCTTCTCGGACGCTGTCGTTCATGGCGTTGAACATGTCGCCGCCCTCCTTCTGGTACTCCACCAGCGGGTCGCGCTGCGCCATGGCGCGCAGGCCGATGCCCTCCTTGAGGTAGTCCATCTCGTAGAGATGCTCGCGCCACTTCGTGTCGATGACGGGCAAAATGATTTGGCGTTCGACGTTGCGCATCTGCTTCTCGCCGCCGACGGCGGAGACCGCGGCTTCGAGTTCGTCGTAGGCCCGGTGGGCGTCGGTGAGCAGGGCGTCCTTGAGCTGGGCGGCGCTGAGTTCGCCCGGGGCGCCGTAGTCGGAGCCGTCGACGAGTTCCTTCCAGCTGATCGACGGCCCGTAGAGGGTGTCGAGCGCGTTCCACAGCTTGTCCAAGTCCCAGTCCTCGACGTAGCCCTCAAAGGTGGCGCCGTCGACGTAGGCGGAGATCGTCTGGTCGATCATGGCGCGGATGTTGTCCTTGATGTCCGCCGACTTGAGGATTTCCAGGCGTTCGCCGTAGACGACCTTGCGCTGCTCATTGAGCACCTCGTCGTACTTGAGCACGTTCTTGCGCATCTCGAAGTTCTGGTTCTCCACCTGCGCCTGCGCGCCCTTGATGGAGTTGGAGACCATCTTCGACTCGATCGGGACGTCGTCGGGGATGTCGAGGCGGTTCATCATGTTTTCCATGGACTGGCCGACGAAGCGCACCATGAGGTCGTCGCGCATGGACAGGTAGAACCGGGTCTCGCCCGGGTCGCCCTGGCGGCCGGAGCGGCCGCGCAGCTGGTTGTCGATGCGGCGGGATTCGTGGCGCTCGGTGCCCAGGACGTACAGGCCGCCGGCTTCCCGGACCTGGTCGCCGAGGCGCTGAGAGCGTTCCTTGGCCTTGGGCAGCTGCTCGTCCCAGGCCTCCTGGTAGCGCTCCGCGTCTTCGAAGGGGTCCAGCCCCTGCGCCTTGAGCCGGTGGTCCAGGAGGACTTCGGGGTTGCCGCCGAGCACGATGTCCGTGCCCCGGCCGGCCATGTTGGTGGCCACGGTGACGGCGCCCGGCAGTCCGGCGGAAGCGATGACGCGGCCTTCTTCCTCGTGCTGCTTGGCGTTGAGCACGTTGTGCTCGACGCCGCGGCGCTTGAGCAGCTGCGAGAGGTATTCGGAGCGTTCCACGGAGGTGGTGCCCACGAGCACCGGCTGGCCGTTCTCGACGTGCTCGGCGATGTCGTCGACCACGGCGGCGAACTTGGCCTCCTGCGTCTTGTAGATCACGTCCGGGTGATCTTCACGCTGGTTGGGCCGGTTCGTGGGGATCTGCACGACGTCGAGGCCGTAGATGGAGTTCAGCTCGGCCGCCTCGGTTTCGGCGGTGCCGGTCATGCCGGCGAGTTTGTCGTAGAGGCGGAAGTAGTTCTGCAGCGTGACGTTCGCCAGCGTCTGGTTCTCGTTTTTGATCTCCACGCCCTCCTTCGCCTCGATCGCCTGGTGCATGCCCTCGTTGTAGCGGCGGCCGGCCAGGATACGGCCGGTGAAACCGTCGACGATCTGCACCTCGCCGCTGCGGACGATGTAGTCCTTGTCGCGGGTGAACAGCTCCTTGGCTTTGATGGCGTTGTTGAGGTAGCTGACCAGCTGCGAGTTTTCCGGGGCGTAGAGGTTGTCGATGCCGAGCTGGTCCTCGACGAAGGCGACGCCTTTCTCGGACACGCCGACGGTGCGCTTGCGGTGGTCCACCTCGTAGTGGATGTCTTCCTTCAGGCGCGGGGCCAGCTGGGCGAAGACGTTGTAGAACTGCGAGGAGCCGTCCACCGGTCCGGATATGATCAGCGGGGTGCGGGCCTCGTCGATGAGGATGGAGTCGACCTCGTCGACGATGGCGAAGTCGTGGCCGCGCTGCACGATGTCGTTCAACGAGCGGGTCATGTTGTCGCGCAGGTAGTCGAAGCCCAGCTCGTTGTTGGTGCCGTAGGTGATGTCCGCGGCGTAGGCCTTCTTGCGCTCGGCGGGGCGCAGCTCGGAGAGGATGACGCCGACCTCCAGGCCTAAGAAGCGGTGCACACGTCCCATCATCTCGGCGTCGCGCTTGGCCAGGTAGTCGTTGACCGTGACGATGTGCACGCTGTTGCCGCCCAGGGCGTTGAGATAGGCGGGCAGCACGGAGGTCAGGGTCTTGCCTTCACCGGTCTTCATCTCCGCGACGTTGCCGAAGTGCAGGGCGGCGCCGCCCATGAGCTGCACTTTGTAGTGCTTCTGCCCCAGCACCCGCCAGGACGCTTCGCGGCCGACGGCGAAGGCCTCCAAGAAGATGTCGTTGAGTTCTTCCCCATTCGCCAGCCGTTCGCGGAACTCACCGGTCTTCGCCTTGAGTTCTGCGTCGCTCAGCGCGGCGTAGTCCTCCTCGAGAGCGATGACCTGGTCAGCGTATTTATCCAGGCGCTTGACGGTGCGGCCTTCGCCGACGCGGAGAAGCTTGGAGAGTCCGAACACGTGCGATCGTCCTTTGGCATGTCGGTGAATGGATGGTCGTCTGGCCATTGTACGCCCCCGCCCCGTTTTTCAGGGCCCTGACCCGGGTCTACGCGGCGGGCTCGGAGAGGCGTCTGGCTACGATCGAGCCATGTCCCCCTCTCACTGCCCCGACGCCGCGAAAACGACGACGACCGCCCGGAGCGTCGTCTCCGGGATCGGCGTCTCCGCGGGTGTGGCGAGAGGTCCCGTCGTGAAGGTCTCGCCGCCCCCGGGCCCGGACCCGGATGAGCCCGCCTGCACCGATCCGGAATCCGACGCCGCCCGGGTGCGCGCCGCCTTAGGCGAGGTGGCCGACGAGCTGCGGGCGCGGGCCGAGCAGGCGGAAGACGAGGCGCAGGAGATCCTGCGGGCCACCGCCCGGTTGGCGGAAGACAAGGCGTTGCTCGCGGCCGCCACGCAACGACTGCGGGCCGGGGCCGGCGTCACCGCCGCGGTGCACGGCGCCGTCGCGCACTACGCCGGGAAGTTGGCCCGGGCGGGGGGCTATGCCGCGGAGCGGGTGACCGACTTGCACGATGTGCGCGACCGTGCCCTGTGCCGGCTGCGCGGGCTGCCCGCCCCGGGCGTGCC
>CALZCR010000251.1 GCA_945631445.1 uncultured Corynebacterium sp.
ATACCGGCAGCCCCGGCGCCCACGGTGACGCCGGCTCGCCGGGCCGAGCGTTCCCGCGCCCGCCGCAACACCCTGATCGTGGCCGCCTTCGCGCTCGTCCTGGCCCTTACCGCCGTGGCGGCGTTGGGCGTCGGCCGCCTGGCCGTGCCCTTCGACACGGCCGCCGCGATCATCGTCGACCAACTCGCCGAGCTCGTCGGCCTGGACACCAGCTTGGCCGCTGACGCCACCGCCGCCGAGGCCAGCGCCGTCTGGCTGATCCGTGCGCCCCGCGTGGTGCTGGCGGTCATCGTCGGCGCCGCACTGGCTGTCTCTGGCGCAGTATTGCAAAGTTTGTTTCGTAACCCGCTGGTCTCCCCGGACGTCATCGGCGTGTCCTCTGCCGCCTCCTTCGGCGGGGTGCTGACCATCCTGCTGGGCGCCGGCGGCGTGTGGCTGGTCTCCGGGGCGTTCGTCGCAGGTCTCACCGCCGCGCTGCTGGTGCTGACCCTGGGCCGGTTGCGCACCGGGTCGCCGATCCTGACCATCGTGCTCGGCGGCATCGTCATCTCCGCGCTGTTCAACGCGCTGGTTTCGCTGGTGACGTACCTGGCGGACCCGTACACCACCCTGCCGTCGATCACCTTCTGGCTGATGGGCTCCTTCGCGTCGACGACCTGGTCGCACGCGGCCACCGCCGTCCTGCCGATCCTGCCCTGCCTGCTGGTCGTCTTCGCGCTGCGCTGGCGGGTCAACCTGCTTTCCCTCGGCGACGACGAGGCCCGCTCCTTAGGCATCCGCCCGGAGCGGCTGCGCATGTTGTTGATCGTGACCGTCTCGCTGCTGACCGCCGCCACCGTCGCCGTCGCCGGCGTGATCGGCTGGGTCGGCCTGGTCATCCCGCACCTGGTGCGCCTGGTGCTCGGCTCCGACAACCGCGTGCTGCTGCCGGCCTCTGCGCTGCTCGGCGGGTTGTACCTGCTGCTGATGGACACCCTCGCCCGCTCCGTGGTGGAGGTCGAGATCCCCGTGGGCATCCTCACCGCCATCATCGGTGCGCCCGTGTTCGTGTTCCTGCTCGTCAGCAAGGCGAAGGGAGGGATCTCCCGTGCTTGAGGCCACCAATGTCGGACACCGCTACCACGCCAAAGGCGACTGGCTCTTCCGCAGACTGGACCTGACCGTCCACCCCGGCGAGGTCATCTCCGTGTTGGGCCCGAACGCCCGCGGCAAGACCACCCTGCTGACGTGTTTGGCCGGCCTGCGGACCCCGCGCGAAGGCCGGGTCCAGGCCACCGGCGCGCTGGGGTTCGTCCCCCAGTCGCACGCCGCCGATCACCCCTTCACCGTCTTGGAGATGGTGCTCATGGGCCGGGCCTCCCGGGTACGCGCCTGGTCGGTGCCCGACGCCGACGATGAGGCCGCCGTCTGGGCCGCCCTGCACCGCGTGGGCATGGCCGAGCGCGCCGCCCAGCAGTACACGGACTTATCCGGCGGGCAGCGCCAACTGGTGCTCATGGCCCGCGCCCTGGTCTGCCAGCCGTCGGTGCTCATCCTCGACGAACCGACCTCCGCGCTGGATCTGCGCAACCAGCGCCGCGTGCTGCTGGTGCTGCGCTCCCTGGCCCAGCAGGGCATGGGCGTCCTGTTCACCACCCACGACCCGACACACGCGCTGCACCTCTCGCACCGCACCCTGCGGATGGAAGACGAGCTCACTTTAGGTCCCACCGCGCAGCTGCTCACCGAGGAGAGCCTGACCGGCATGTACCGGGTCCCGGTGCTGACCACCCCGGTTCACTTCGCCTCCGGCACCCGCCCGGTCGTGGCCCCCGACCTGCTGTCCGACACGGAAAGATGACATGACCATTCTGCGACTTGCGCAACGCCCCGGCGAGGAACTGTCCGCCGACGGGCGAATGCGCACCATCGACGTCTACGACCTCGACGCCGTCGAACTCACCGCCTACTCCGGGATGCTGGTCGACGCCTCCTGCGACCAGCGCTTCCTCGCCGCCCGCCGCGACCGGCTGAGCATCTGGGCGCGCGCCGGGGGCCGGGTCGTGGCCAACGGCCACCCCATCGAGCGCTGGCTCGACGGCATGCCGGCCCACCGCACACTCGAGTTCCACACCCCGGCCGACCTGTGGCTTTATGAACTGGCCGAGCACCCGATCTGGGCCGGGGTGGACCGCCGCGACCTGATCTTCCGCACCGGCGTGCCCGGCGCCCATTCCTTCCAGCGGCTACAAGAGATCGGGGTCGCCGGGTTCTACGCCCACGCTTACCTGGTGGACCTTCCCGACGGAGCCACGGCGATCACCGGCATCGGACAGGGCCGCCTGCCCGTCGACGTCGCCTGGCCCTTGGGCGACGGTGAGGTGGTGCTGCACATCGGCAACGACCTGACCGGTTTCGCCGTCCCGGGCGCCACCACTGAGCACCTGGCTGAGCACGTACTGACCTACCTGGAGAAACGATGAAGATCTCGACGAGCCCGACCCCGCTGCGGCGGATCGCATTCGTGCACACCGGCAGCCACTTCCACTTGGCGACGCTGAAAGATCCGGCGGTGATTGCCCTGGACGTCGCCGACGTCTACGCCCCGGAACTTCAACCGGGCGGGCTGGACGACTACGACGCCGTCTACGTCGCCGCCCGCCTGCACCCCGCGGTGTGCCGGCGCATCGCCCCGCTACTGGTGGATTTTCTGTCCCGCGACGGTGCGCGGATGTACGTCGACGGGGAAAACGCGGTGGGTGACTGGTTGCCGGGCACCACCGAGATCCGCCGCGGCACCAACTTCTGGGCCTGGCGCGTCGGCGAGGACGTCGGCAGGCGTTCGGTGAACACCGACCACCCGTTCTGGCGGCGGTTGAGCGGGCGTTCCGTGCACTGGCACTACCACGGCGTGCTGGATCACCCGGCGGCCGCGACGCCGCTGGTGGCGCTGGCGGACCCGCAGTCAGAGCACTCGGCCGCCGATCCGTGGGGGCTGGAGTACCGGGCGATCCCGGGGCATCGCAACACCCTGATGTACTACGACAAGCAGACCTTCCCCGCGGAACTGGTGGTCAGCACCATGGACGCCTCCTACCACCACGGATCCGGCTTCATGCCCGGGGCCAGCCAGCTGCTGTATCGCATGCTTCGCTGGCTGGGGGAGTAGGCGCGGGCCCGGGGCGTCGATAAGCGGGGCGCTACTTCCCGTCGTGCGGCACGATCACGGCGCGGCCGGAGATCTTGCCGTCGACCAGCAGCTGGTAGGCCTCCAGCGCGTCGTCGAGCGAGTAGCGGGTGACCTGCGGGGAGATCTGGCCCGCGGCGTACATGTCGACGACCTCATGCAGCTCTTCGACGGTGCCCCAGTAGGTGCTGACCAGCTCCGCCTCGTACGGGGCGCTCAAAAACGCCCACTCGTACGGCGAGAGGTTGCCGATGCCCACGATCGTCACGCGCGACTGGCGGGCCGCCGAGTCCATCGCGGTCTTGACGGTGGCGCCCACGCCGACGAAGTCGAAGGCCGCGTCCACGCCCTTACCGCCGGTGATCTCGAGGATGCGCTCGACCTGGCCCTCCCCGCCCGGCACGGTGATCGCGCCGAGCTTCTCCGCCTCGGCCATGGCGTCTTCCTTCATGTCCGTGGCGATGATCGTCGCGCCCGTCAGGGCCTTCAAGATCTGCACGCCC
>CALZCR010000252.1 GCA_945631445.1 uncultured Corynebacterium sp.
GGGGCGTTGAGCGCGGCGCGTTCGGCGTTGTCGCGGGCGACGCGGTTGTCCGAGTTCAACTCCGGCAGGTAGCGGCGGCGTCCGAACAGCGTGGACGTGTAGCCGTCCTTGCGTGCTTGATCGACGACGTCGGCGAGGTATTTTTGTACTCCGCCGAAGCGTTCGAAGTAGCTTTCCATGATGGATTTCGCTTCGCCGGCCGGGATGTTCAGCTGCTGGCCGAGGCCGAAGGCGCTGAGTCCGTAGACCAGGCCGTAGCTCATGGCTTTGACGCGGCGGCGCAGCTCGGGGGTGACCTGGTCGATGGGGACGTCGAAGACGCGGGAGCCGACGTAGTTGTGCAGGTCCTCGCCGTCCCTGTAAGCCTCGATCAGGCCGGGGTCCTGGGAGAGGTGCGCCATGACGCGCATCTCGATCTGGGAGTAGTCGGCGGTCAGCAGGGTTTCGTAGCCGTCGCCGACGACGAAGGCGGAGCGGATCTTGCGGCCGGCTTCGGTGCGCACCGGGATGTTTTGCAGGTTCGGTTCCGTCGAGGACAGCCTGCCGGTGGAGGCGACGGTCTGGTTGAAGGTGGTGTGGATGCGGCCGTCGTCACGCACCGTTTTGATCAGGCCTTCGAGCGTGGACTTCATCTTCTGGTATTCGCGGTGGGCCAGCAGGTGGTCCAGGAAGGGGTGCGGGTTTTTGACGGCCAGCGCCTCGATTTCCTTGGCGGCGGTGGAGTAGCCGGTCTTGGTCTTTTTCGTCTTCGGCAAATCGAGGGTCTCGAAGAGCACGGCCTGCAGCTGTTTCGGGCTCGACAGGTTCAGGTCGGGCTGGTCGACGAGCTCCCGGGCTTGGGCTTCGACGTCGGCGGTCTGCTGGGTGAAGGTCTTGAGCTGGTCTTCCAGCACCTCGACGTCGACGGCGATGCCGAGGCGTTCCATCCGCGCGAGGATCGAGACCAGCGGCAGCTCCAGGTCGAGGTAGAGCTCGTATTCGGAGATCTCCTGCAGTTGGACGGTCAGCTCTTCGGCCAGTTCCAAGATCGCGGCGGCGGAGTCTACGAGGGAGGTGTCGCCCAGCAGGGAGAGCTGGTCGCTGTGCTCGGCCAGCTGGCGCTGGAGGTGGCGTTGGTAGACGTCGCGCAGGCCGTAGGTGCGTTGGCCGGGGCGCAGCAGATACGCGGCGATGGCCGTGTCGTGGGCGATGCCGTTGAGTTCCAGGCCGCGGCCGGCGAGCATGTGGAAGGCGTCCTTGGCCTCATGCAGGTACTTCGGGTCCTCGGAGGCCAGCCACTCGGCCAGGACTTTCTCGTCTTCCGGTCTGAGATCGGCCAACTCCACGCTGAGGCCGTGGCGCTCGACGTCGCACAGCGCGAGGGCGGTGGCGTCGCCGGCGAAGGGGTCGGCCTCCCCGACGACGTGCAGGGCCAGGCCCTGGCCGCGGCGGGCGGTCAGCCACTTCGCCAGCGGCTGGTCGTCGATGACGACGTCGGAGAGTTCCACGGCGTCTTCGGCCGGGGCGGAGCCGTCGTTGGGCACGACCGCCAGCACGCGCTCGCGCAGGTTTGCGCCGAACTCCAGGTCGTCGAATTGGGCGGCGACCTCGGCGACCTTCGCCGGGCTGAGCGCGAGTTCGTCGGGGCCGACGGGCAACCGCATGTCAGTGACCATCTGGGTCAGCTCGCGGTTGAGGCGGACCTGCTCGATACGTTCACGGAAGTTGTCGCCGGCCTTGCCCTTGATCTCGTCGGCACGCTCGATCAGCTCGTCCAAGGAGCCGTAGTTTTGGATCCACTTGGTGGCGGTCTTGTCGCCGACGCCGGGGACGTTCGGCAGATTGTCGGACGGATCCCCGCGCAACGCGGCGAAGTCGGGGTATTGCGCCGGGGTCAGCCCGTACTTCTCCTCCACGGCCTCCGGGGTGTAGCGCTTTAAGTTGGACACCCCACGCACCGGGTACAACACGGTGGTCTTCTCGTCGACGAGCTGAAAGTAGTCGCGGTCGCCGGTGACGATGAGCACCTCGTAGTCCAACGGCCGGGCGGCAGTGGTCAAGGTGGCGATGATGTCGTCGGCCTCGTAGTTTTCCTGGCTCAAGGTAGTGATGCCCAGGGTCCCCAGGACCTCGTCGAGGATGCCGACCTGCCCCTTGAACTCTTCCGGGGTCGCGGCGCGCTGGGCCTTGTAGTCGGGGAATTTCTCGGTGCGGAAGGTTTTGCGGCCGACGTCGAAGGCCACTGCGACCGAATCCGGCTTTTCCTCCGCCAACAAGTTGGAGAGCATGGACAAAAAGCCGTAGACGGCGTTCGTGTGCTGGCCCCCGGTCGTCGAGAAGTTTTCGGCTGGCAGGGCGTAGAAGGCGCGAAAGGCCATCGAATGCCCGTCGATAAGCAGTAGTCGAGTCACGCCCACCGAGTCTAGCCGTCGAGATTTTCCGCCACCGCCGCCCCCGTAAAACCCGGCGGGCCCGGCCACGTCACCATGACGGCAATAGTGCCTGCATGGAGTAAACTTCCCGCAGTCCCCGTTCGACGACCCTCGAGGAACACATGTCCAGCCCAACACAAGAGACCTCCGCGTCCGTCGCCCCCGCGCGGCGGTTCAACCTGTGGGAGGTGATCGCCAACGCTGTCCGTGGTTTCCTGGTCGGCATGGTCGAGCTCATCCCGGGCATCTCCGGTGGCACGGTGGCCTTGGTGGTGGGCATCTACGAGCGCCTGCTCGACCAGGCCTCCGCCCTCTTCGCCGCCGTCAAGGCGATGTTCACGGACCGTCAGTCCGTCCCCGCCCGGCTGCGCAGCCTCGACTGGGCGCTGCTGGCGCCGGTGGCCGTGTTCATGGTCGTGGCCGTCTTCGTCATGTCCGGGCCGCTGACCACCTTCGTGACCACCTACCCGGCGGTCTCCCGGGCACTGTTCTTAGGCATGGTCGCCGTCTCGGTGATCGTTCCGCTGCGGATGGTCTACGCCCCCGACCTGAAGAGCAAGCCCTGGGTGTGGATCCTGTTCGTGCTGGCGGCCATCGCCACCTTCATCGGCACCGGGTTCACCGCCGCGCCGCAGGAGGACCCCGCGCTGCCGATCATCTTCGTCGCCGCGGCGATCGCGGTGTGCGCGCTCGTGCTGCCGGGGGTCTCCGGGTCTTTCTTCCTGCTGGCGGTCGGCCTGTACGAGCCGGTCATGGGTGCGCTGTCTGACCGCGTCTGGTCCGTGATCGGCGTGTTCATCCTGGGCGCGCTGACCGGCATCGTGCTGTTCATCCGGGTGCTGCGCTGGCTGCTGGACCGCCACCGCACCGTTGCCCTGGTGACCATGGCCGGGCTCATGCTGGGCTCGCTGCGCGCCCTGTGGCCCTGGCAGGACGGCGACGCCAACCTCTTGGCCCCGGGCGCCGACTGGCCGCAGATGCTGATGTGGACGCTGCTGGGCGCCGGCGTGGTCGCGTTGATGATCTACATCGAGTACCGCACCCCGCAGCGCCCGGCCCACACCGTGGCCTCCCAGGACCCTTCCTGACCCCGTCCTCGTGTCCGAACAGCGCCGTGGGCACCCGATTCGGATCTGCGGCGGGTGGTGGGCTAAACTTCTGTTCCACGCACTACCGCCCTAGTAGCCCAATTGGCAGAGGCAACGGATTCAAAACCCGTCCAGTGTGGG
>CALZCR010000253.1 GCA_945631445.1 uncultured Corynebacterium sp.
CGGGCGAACGACCCCGCCGTCCAGGAGCCGATCAGCAAGCAGTTGATCTCCGCGCTGATGAACGGGCGTCGCTTAGTCACGTCTGAGGGCGACGCCGCGCGCGTGATGGTCCACGAGGCCAAAGTCGCTCTCGGCGAGCGCGGCGACCCGTGGTGGGAGCCCACCGACGAGGGCCGCCGGGAGCGCCTCGCCGCCACCATTCGCACCCTGTTGCGCGAGCGCGGGGAGAAAACCATCTGCCCCAGCGACGCCGCGCGGGTCGTGGGCGCCCACGACTGGCGCGACCTGATGCCCCTGGCCCGGGAAATCGCCGTGGAACTACGCGACGCCGGCGTCTTTACGATCACGCAGAAAGGCGAGGAAGTCACCGGTTCGGATTTCCATGGCCCGATCCGGCTCGCCGCCCGCGACGGCCTGGAGTTCCAACCCCGCCGGGAAAGCTAACCGTCGGGATCGTCCATCACGTCCCGCGACGGATGGTTCCGGCCGTGCTTGTGGGCGGATTCCTCCGCGCTGTCGTCGTCGTCCTCGGTGATGATGCTGATCCCGCCGTTGCCCTCCAAATAGACGCGGCGCACCTGCTCGAGGTCCTCGATGCCGTTCATGCGCAGCTGGGACTTGACCTCGCCCTCGGTCATGAATTCCCGGCGCATCGTCTTACGCACCAACTGGCCGTCTTCGATGAGCGTGGTCGGGCCGGCCTTGGCGAACTTGCGGAACCACGGGAACCAATAGCTCAACGCGTCCAACGCCAGGCTCCAGAACAAGATCACCACCACCAACAGGAACCCGTCCGCCAGGGTCTGGGTGTCTCCGACCATGCCGGTGCTGGCGGCGTCGGCGATGAGCACGATCACCAGCACGTCCGTCATGCCCACGCTGGCCGACTCGCGTCGGCCCACGATCCGCAACAACGCGTAGAGCACCAAGAAGGTGATGGTCCCGCGGGCGAAGATCTCCAGCACCGGCATGGTGGGGGTGATCACGGAAAGCCAGTCCATGGCAGCCGTCCTCCTAGGCCGCCGCCCGCGGCCGCCTCAAGCATCAAGGGGAAATTATATCTTAGCCCTTAAATTTAGCGCCACACGTACGGCTCCCGCGGCAGAGTCCGCGGGTCGAAGCGTTTCTGCAGCTCCGCTAACGCAGGTACCCCCGGCGACCCGAGGGAATCGGCGATCGCGGCGATAACCTCGGCCACGGTGCGGGTCTTCAGCATCTCGCGCAGCGTCACCGCCCCGTCCCGCTTGGCCAACCGTTGGCCCTCCGCGTTAAGCACCAACGGTACGTGCACGAACTCCGGCGGCTGATAGCCGAGCAGCTCCGCCAAATACGCCTGGCGCGGGGCCGAGGACAACAGGTCATCGCCTCGGACGACCTGATCCACGCCGTAGTCGGCGTCGTCCACCACCACCGCCAAGTTGTAGGCGTAGTCCTGCCCCTGATTCGCGTTGCCGCCGCGGCGCAAAATGAAGTCGTCGACGTCACCGGTGTACTCGCCGACGTAATAGTCCGTGACCGGCCAGGACATCACCGAGGCGCGCAATCGCAGCGCCGGCACCCGGCCCTGTTCTTGTAATTCAGCCCGCCGAGCCTCCCGCTGCTCCCCCGTCAGGTCCCGGCACGTGCCCGGATAGCTGCCCGGCGCGGCGTGCGGGGCCGACGACGCCCGCTGGATGTCCTTTCGTGAGCAATAGCATTCGTAGACCAGGCCGCGGGCGGCCAACTCGGTGATCACCTCGTCGTAACGCGGGAAGCGCTGCGACTGGTAGACCACCTCGCCGTCCCAGTCGAGGCCCAGGGCCGCGAGGTCTTCCAGTTGACGCCGGGCGGAGTCCATCGAGGAGCGCTGGGTGTCGATGTCCTCGACGCGCATGAGGAATCGCCGCCCCGTGCTGCGGGCGAAGAGCCAGGCCAGCACGGCGGTGCGCAGGTTGCCGAAGTGCAGGTCCCCGCTGGGCGAGGGGGCGTAGCGGCCGGCGCCCATTATTTCTGTCCGTGGTAGTAACGGCCCAGGAATTCGTCGCGGTAGGCCTCGAAGTCGCCGTTTTCGATGGCGGCACGCATGTTGTCGACCAGGCGGATCATGAATTCGAGGTTGTGCATGGTGCACAGGGTGCCGGCGAGGAACTCGTTGGCCTTGAGCAGGTGGCGAATGTAGGCGCGGGAGTAGTTCTCGGAGACGTAGCCGCCGAACTCTTCGTCGACGCCGCGGAAATCGCGCTTGAAACGCGCGCCCGTGAGATTCATGCGCCCGTCGAGGGTGTAGACCCCGCCGCGGCGCCCCAAGCGGGTGGGCGCGACGCAGTCGAAGGTGTCGGCGCCGGCCTCCACGGCGGTGAACAGGTCATCCGGCTCGGAGATGCCCAGCAGGTGACGCGGCTTGTCGACGGGCAGTTCGTCGCAGACCCAGCCGACGATGGTGCCCAGGTTTTCCTTCTCCAGGGCGCCGCCGATGCCGAAGCCGCCGAATCCGCGACGGCCGTCGGCCTCGGCGGCGTCGGAAAGCTCGATGAGCCCGCGGGTGGCCTGGCGCCGCAGATCCTCGTACTGCGCGCCCTGTACCACGCCCCACAGCGACTGCTTCGGCCGGTGGCTGCGCTCGGTGGTCAACCGGTCGTGCTCACGCAGGCAGCGCTCGGCCCAGCGGTGGGTGCGCTCGACGGAACCTTCCTGGTATTTACGGGTGTCCACCAGCGTTGTCAGCTCGTCGAAGGCGAACATGATGTCCGCCCCGAGGCCATGCTGGATCTGCATGCTGAACTCGGGTGTGAAGCGGTGGGCAGAGCCGTCGAGGAAGCTTTTGAAGTCCACGCCGTCTTCGTCGACTTTGGCCAGCCGGTTCTTGTCGCGGGCCTTGATGTCGGCTTCGCTCAAGCCTTTGGTGTCCATGGCCAAGACTTTTTTGAATCCGGAGCCCAAGCTCATGACCTGAAAACCACCGGAGTCGGTGTAGGTGGGCCCGTTCCAATTAGTGAACTTCGACAGCCCGCCGGCCTCGTCGACGATGTCGTGGCCGGGCTGCAGGTACAGGTGGTAGGCGTTCGACAGGATCGCCTGCGCGCCCGTGTCGCGGATCTGCTCCGGAGTGAGGGTTTTGACGGTGGCTTTGGTGGCCACGGGGATGAACGCCGGGGTCTGGATGTCGCCGTGCGGGGTGTGGATCACGCCGGTGCGGCCGTGCCGGCCGGGGGCCTTTTCGAGCTCGGTGCCCAGGGTAAAAGTGGTGTCCGCGGCAGGAGCGGCGGAAGGTATGGAGGCGTCAGTCATGGTGACCAGTTTAGGGCCGGGCAGGACATCGGCCGGAATTGCCGGAAGCAGCAGAAGCGTAACACTGGCCTCAATGATGCCTAAACGCTTGATTTACGAGACATGTCGGAAGTTTAGGGACTATCAGTGATCAACGAATGTAAAATCGGTTAGACGACAGCGTGGTTAAATATTCCCGCTGGCGCGGGGAAGACATGCTGGCCGTAGCTGCGGAAGGCGAATACGATGGCTCATCCCCGCTGGCGCGGGGAAAACTCTTGATGACCAGCGCTAATCTGGACCCGATCCTCACTCTACACAGATTTGTCCTGCAACCATGTCAGCTCCAGCTACCGATTTCACCGGTGACGCCGCCCCTTACCC
>CALZCR010000254.1 GCA_945631445.1 uncultured Corynebacterium sp.
ATCTCCAAGTACGCGGGGCAGCTGATCATGAACACCGTGCTCCTGGTCTCCGGTTGCTTCTACGTCTGGGGGATGCTCGGTCCCGACCTGATCCCGCGCCGGCGCTCAGCCGCCGTCCGCCTGGGGTGGCTGGTCGCCTCCCTGCCCGTCCACCTGCTTGTCGGGGTCTATCTCCTGCGCCTGGACACGATCCTGGGCGAGGAGTTCTACCGCTCCCTGCTTTTGCCCTGGGAACTCGATCTGCTCGCCGACCAACGCGCCGCCATCCTGGCCTGGGCCACAGGTGTGGTTCCGCTGGCCTTTGTCGCCTTTGTGCTCCTCCGGCAAGTGCGGGGGAGCGGCGAAAACGCCCGGGTTGCCGGGGAGTAGGCCACCACCGACCCCGGCGAGGTATCGCTGGCCTGCCAGCGATACCCGGGGCACCGGTACACCCTCACTGTCCCCGCCGACTCGGTCCTCCTGGGGGAGGTCGCCGGGAGTGGCCAGGAAGCCGGCAATAGCCGGAGTTCTGAGAGGACTACTCCGGTCGTGCCCGATTTCTCTTGAGGTCACCTACTGGCGGGGAACAGCCCTCCGGCACGCTGGGGACACCTCCCCCACCCCCCTGACAACCCTGGGTGAGTCGCCTGTGAGAAGGATGGAACAGTCGCCGACCCCGCCTGGCGGCTGGACCTTTGGGGGAAAGGCAGGTTACTGTTACGTCCGTAAATAACGGAACGGTCACAATCTGGTCTCCACCGTGCATATCGGGGGGCTCGAGTGGGGCGGACCAACGGACAAAGACGGAAGAAGATTCATGCGACTGAACGCTCAGCGACCAGCCGGAGGAAAACACCGCAAGCTCCCCACCGCGCAAACCAAGAGCCGCGTAGCCCTGGTGGCCGTGGCCACGGGCGCGGTCTCGTCCGCGGGTCTCAGTGGTGCCGCCGCCGCCACGCTGCAGACCCAGGCTGAAGCCCCGATCTCCCCGCAGGACACTGCCGGTGGCGTGCAGTTGGCCACCCATGACACCGCGCTGCCCCCGGATACGACGGAGACGGCCCCGCAGATCCTGACGATCTCGGAGTATAAGCCGGTCACCAATATCAACGAGCAGTTGGACAAGGCGGTTGAGTACGCCGCCGAGCGCACCGAGGCCGCCCGCGCTGAGGCCGCACGTCTGGAAGCAGAACGCGTTGAGGCAGAACGCCTGGCCAACGCCTCATCCGTGGTCAAACCCACTGAAGGCACCTTCACCTCCGGTTTCGGTATGCGCTGGGGCAGCCTCCACGCCGGCTTGGACATCGCCAACGTCGTGGGCACCCCAATTCTTGCGGCCGTGGGCGGCACCGTCATCGACTCCGGCCCGGCTTCTGGTTTCGGCCAGTGGATCCGCATCCAGCACGATGACGGCTCCATTGCCGTCTACGGCCACATGGAAACCCTCGATGTCAGCGTGGGTGAGCAGGTCACCGCCGGCCAGAAGATCGCCGGCATGGGTAACCGTGGTTTCTCCACCGGTTCCCACCTGCATTTTGAGCTCTACCCGACCGGTGCCGGCGCCGTCGACCCCGCCCCCTGGTTCGCCCAGCACGGCATCACCTTCTAACCTTCCCCCCACCCGGGAGAAAACCCGGTCCTGCCCCTCAGGCCAGTGTCTGTGGTCCGGGTGTAAACATGCTTCCGATCATCTCGTACTCCTCCGCCGAGGGCACCGAGGAGTGGTACAGGGGATTGTGTACTGTCTACGATTATGAGCACGGTGACCGTCACTCACACCTCGGCGTTGTCCCGGGTGGGCCATGCCCTGTCTGATGACACCCGGACCGGGATCCTGTTGGCCCTGCGCCACGGGCCTGCCCGACCCTCGGAGCTGGCCCGGCAGTTGGATGTCTCCAAACAGGTGATGTCGAATCAGTTGGCCTGTCTGCGCGGATGCGGGCTGGTGGCCTCTACCCCGGAGGGGCGCAACGTCTGGTATTCCCTGGCTGATCCCCAGCTGGGTCACGCCCTCGGTGAGTTACTCGAGTTGGTGGTCACCATCGATCCGGCCTGTTGTTCGCCGGACGGATGCACCTGCTGATGACCGCCTCGGTCCTGGAGGACTTCGTCGCCACCGTGCCGGTCCCCCGGGGCCCACGGCCTGGACACCCCTTAATTTCCACCAGAGATAGAACGGACCCCTCGTGAGCACGCCCACCAACCGCACCACCTCCACCCGGCCCTCCGGAAATTGGAGAAAAGCCCAGATCATTGTCTGGGCGTTATTGGCAATCGTCGTCATCGCCGGGATCGTCGCCTTTTTCCTCGGCCGATCCGACTCCGCTTCTGCGCCCGCCCCGGAAACCGTGACCAGTGATGCGGGGCAGGTGGTCCGGGACAACAGTCGGGTGCTGTCCCAGGCACCGAACGAGAAGGCCGTGCTGGTGGAGTTCCTCGACTTCGAGTGCGAGGCCTGCCGGGCGGCTTACCCCTTCGTGGAGGAACTGCGTGCGGAGTACTCCGACACCGTCACCTTCGTCAACCGTTACTTCCCGCTGCCGGGTCACCGCAACTCCATGCCCGCTGCCGTGGCTGTGGAGGCTGCCGCCCAGCAGGGCCAGTACGAAGCGATGTACCAGCGGATGTTTGAGACCCAGTCTGAGTGGGGTGAGTCCGCCGAGGACAACAGTGCGGTCTTCCGCGGCTTCGCCGAGGACCTGGGTCTGGATATGGCCGCCTTTGACGCCGCTGTGGCCGATCCGGCCACCGAGGAACGGGTCCGACTCGATGTGGCTGACGGCACGGCCCTGGGTGTGCGCGGCACCCCGACCTTCTTCCTCGACGGTCAGCTCCTGACCCCGGACTCCCTGGAGCAGTTCCGGGCCGAGGTCGACGCGGCCGCCGCCGACTAATCCGAATCCATGACGCACCCAGCCCCCGCCGACGACAATGAGGTTCTTGTGACCGAGACGAACGACGACACCTTCCTGCCTGTCTTTGCCCGCCAGCGTCCTTTCGCCCTCATCCTGCTGGTCACCGGCGTGATCGGCTGGGTGGCCTCCGGCATCCTGGTGCTTGAACGCCTGGCCCTCTACGCGGACGCCGAGCATGTCACCACCTGTGACATCAACGCCCTGGTCTCCTGCGGAAAAGTGATGGGCACCTGGCAGTCCGAACTCTTCGGCTTCCCCACCCCGTTGATCGGCATCGTCGCCTTCGCCGTGGTCATCACCACCGCGATGGCCATGCTGTCGGGGGCACGCTTCGCCGACTGGTACTGGGGAGGTCTGCAGGCGGGTGTGACCGTGGGCCTGCTGTTCATCATCTGGCTGTGGTACCAGGCGCTGTTCGGCATCCATATTTTGTGCCTGTACTGCATGGTGGTGTGGGCGATGATGGTCCCGCTGTTTATCCTGCTCACAGTACGCAACCTCGCCCACGGCCTCTTCCCCGCCTCCTCTGCTGTGGTGCGGTTTACCTCCCAGTGGGCAGGCACTCTCATCGCCGTGGTGTACGTCGCTGTGGCGGCCTCGGTATTTATCACCTTCTACTCCGCGTTCACGGGAGGATAACCCCCCGAGCACACGGTCCCTTAAGAAACGGGCAGCATTCCACCGTCTCGACGCCACAGATCCACCGGACCACCC
>CALZCR010000255.1 GCA_945631445.1 uncultured Corynebacterium sp.
GCGAAGGCGAGAGTCCGCTGCTCAGGCGCACCTGCTGTAGCGCGTCGGGGTCGCCGTGGTCGGCGACGTTGACGTCAATGGCGATCTTGTCCTCGAAAGGCATGACCAGGCGGGTGGTCGGGGCGTCGGGGTGCTGCTCGGTGGCCTTATAGGTCACCGTGATCGCCTGCAGCGCATTACCGATGGCCTTGCCGGAACGCAGCGTCACCGGCACGCCCCGCCACCGCTCGTTGTCCACGGTGAAACTCACCTGCGCCAGCGTCTCGGTCTGTTGTTCGGGGTCCACGCCTGCTTCGTCCGCGTAAGCCGGCATCTCCCGTCCGTCGACCGTGCCCGCGGTGTAGCGGGCCCGGCGCGCGGTGCTTAAGTCGGCGGTGGCGGCGTCGAGGACGTCGTTGACGCTGGTGGCGGGGTCGGTGGCGGCGAGGATGCGGGCGGCGACGTTGAGCAGGTGGGATTGGAGCATGTCTTCGGCGGCGCCGGTGGAGTCGTAGAATTCGGCGCGGCCTTCCAGGCCGAGGGCTTCGTCGTAGACGATGTCGATGGCCTCGACGGCGGTGTGGTTCCAGCTGGCCTGGAGGAGGTGGTTGGCTTCGAGTGCGCCGATGAGGTTGATGGTGGCGGCTTGGCTGAGGAAGTGGTCGACGCGGAAGATGTGGTCTTCGGTGACGGTGGCGGCGAGTTTGTCTTCGAGTTCTGCGGCGGAGGCGGCGTCGACGCCGAAGGGTTTTTCCATCGCCAGGACGGTGCCTTCGGGCAGGGTGAGGTGGCGGAGGTGGTCGACGGTGTCTTCGGTGACGTCGGGGGCGAGGCCGTAGTAGATGACCAGGCGGGCGTCGGGCTGGTGGTTGACGGCGTGGTCGACGGCTGCGGCCAGCTCGTCGCGGTCGGTGACGTCGGCCGTGATCCAGGTGGCGGTGTCGGCGAGGTGGTCGATGACCTCGTCGGTGACGCCGTCGACGTCGGCGTCGTGGAGGGCGTCGCGGATGAAGCCGGGGTAGTCGTTGTCGTCGCTGCGGCTGCTGCCGACGATGCGGATGCTCGCCTGCGGCGTGAGGGAGAGGTAGTCCGCGATGCCGGGGATGAGCAGGCGTCCGGCCAGGTCGCTGTTGCCGCCGAGGATGAGGAAGGTGTGGGGTGTGGGGGCGTTGTTCTCCGTCATGGTTTACCACGGTAGTGCGGTGGCGGCGTCGGTGCGTGGGGCTGCGGGTTTCCTTAGGCTGGGCGGGTGATGACGGCTTCGGAGACGACTGCGGGAGAGATGATGATGGCGAAGCAGCAGAGAAATTCCGGTTCCACCCCGTTGGAGGACTATGCGTTGGTCTCTGACACGCACACGGGGGCGTTGGTGTCCCGGGACGGCAACGTGGATTGGTTGTGTTTGCCGCGGTTTGATTCGCAGGCGGTGTTTTCCTCGTTGGTCGGCGATGAGTCGCACGGCCATTGGCGCATCGGTGTGGCCGGCGGGGAGGTCACCCAGCGGCGTTACGTGGGGTATTCGATGATCCTGCGCACCGTGTGGGCCAGTGAGACGGGCACCGCGGAGGTGGTGGATTTCATGCCGACCACACCCGACGCCGACGGCAACGTCCGCCATGACCTGGTGCGGCGGGTGCGGTGTCTCAGCGGTGTGGTGGAGGTGGAGACGGTGCTGCGGCTGCGGTTCGATTACGGGGCGGCCACCCCGTTTTTCACGTATGACTCCGACGTCGACGGCGATGCGTTGATCTGCGCGATTTCGGGTCCGAACGCGGTGCAGGTGGCGGGCCCGCAGTTGCGGCGCAGCCCGGAGACCAACTGCCACCACGGTACGCACCGGTTGGCGGAGGGCGAGGAGGCCAATTGGGTGTTGACCTGGCATCGCTCCTATGACGATGCGCCGGAGCCGGTGGATTATTCCGAGGCGATGGAGACCACGCAGGAGTATTGGTCGAAGTGGGCGGCGCATCCGGAGTTGTCGGGCCAGTACGAGGACGAGGTGCGGCGCTCGTTGGTGGTGTTGCGTGCGTTGACGGATTCCACCACCGGCGGCATCGTCGCCGCCCCGACGACGTCGTTGCCGGAGGAGTTCGGGGGCGGCCGCAACTGGGATTACCGCTACGTGTGGCTGCGGGATTCGGCGATGTCGATCGAGGTGCTGGTCCGATCCGGATTTTCCCGGCGCGCACAGGAGTGGCGGGACTGGTTGTTGCGGGCGATCGCCGGCGACGCGCATGATTTGCGGATCATGTACGGGTTGGGCGGTGAGCGGCATTTGCCGGAGTTTGAGCTGGATCATTTGCCTGGTTATGAGGGGTCGCGGCCGGTGCGGATCGGCAATGGGGCGGCGGAGCAGTATCAGGCGGACGTGGTGGGCTCGGTGATGATCGCGTTGGAGAAGATCCGGGACGCCGGTGTGGCTGAGTCGGAGTTGTCGTGGGATCTGCAGCGGGCGTTGCTGCGGTTCCAGGCGTCGCGTTTTGAGGTCAAGGATCACGGGTTGTGGGAGATGCGCGGTGAGCCGGATTGGTTCACGCATGGCCGGGCGATGATGTGGGCGGCGTTTGACCGGGGTATCGCGGCCGTCGACAAGCATGGTTATCCGGTGGCCGACGGGGAGCTGGAGATGTGGCGCCAGTTGCGGGAGCAGTTGCGGGAGGAGATCTGGGAGCGCGGGTGGAATGAGGAGATCGAGTCTTTCACCCAGGTGTACGAGGGCACGGAGGTGGATGCGTCGTTGCTGCAGTTGGCCCAGATCGGATTCGTGGACTACGACGACCCGAAGATGCTGGCCACGGTGGCGCGCATCGAGCGTGACCTGTTGGACGACGCCGGGTTCTTGCACCGCTACCGCACCACCGGCGTCGACGGGCTGGAAGGCGACGAGTATCCGTTTTTGTTGTGTTCGTATTGGTTGACGGAGCAGTACGCGTTGTCCGGCCGACTGAAGGAGGCGCATGCGGAGATGCGGCGGTTGTTGTCGGTGAGCACGGATCTGGGTCTGCAGTCGGAGGAGTATTCCCCGGAGCACGGCCGGTTGGCGGGGAATTTCCCGCAGGCGTTTTCGCACCTGGGTTTGGTGCGGGCGGCGCAGGCGATCGGGGAAGTCGAGCAGGTAGACTAATTTCTCAGTGTTCGGGGCCGCCCCGGGGATTGTTGTTCGACGAGTGAAGGAAGTGTTTTCTTAAATGATTCAGTTCGTCATCGGAGCCGCCGCGGGCTATGTCTTCGGTACCCGGGCGGGACGCCGGCGTTTTTATCAGATCAAGGACGGTTATCAGGCCGTGATCAATTCACCGGTGACCAAGTCGGTGGTCTCCTCCACCCGCAAGGCGATCGCCGACAAGCTCGATCCGCAGCCGCGGATGCGCGAGGTCAAGAATTTGAATGAGGATTCGCGCGTGGACGGCCAAGACATCTTAGAGCGCGACGACCTCGACGATAAGCGGTGATCGCGGATGTGGATCGGGTGGATTGAGTTCGACCTGCTCTTGGGCGACGTGCATTCGCTGAAGCAAAAGCGCTCGCTGGTGCGTCCCGTCGTGGCGGAGCTGCGCCGGAAGTTCCCGGTCAGCGCCGCAGAAGTCGGCCACCTGGAGTTGCATCGCCGGGCGCTGG
>CALZCR010000256.1 GCA_945631445.1 uncultured Corynebacterium sp.
GTTCGGTGAAGCGCCCGCCGCGGCCCAGGGTCAGGGCGAGCGCGGCGTCGAGGAACGTCAGCGACGCCCCGCGCACCGCGACGGTGGCGCCGGCGGCGACGTTCTCCAGGTTGGCCATCGGGTAGGGCGAGATCGCCTCGGGCAGCGCGCCGGGCCAGTCGTCGGCGTGCCCGGTGGCGATGAGTACCTCGTCGTAGCGGCGCCCGTCGATGAGCCAACCGCCCTGGGCGCCGGGTGCCACGGACTCGACGCGGGCGTCGATGTGGTTGACGCAGCCGAGGGCGGCCCAGCTGTCGCGCAGGAACTCGCCGACCAGCCGGCGCGGCGGGAACTGCGCCAGCGGCTGAGCTTCGCCGCGGGCGGCGCGCCAGTCGTCGAAAGTGCCGATGCCGCTGCGGATGATCGCGGAGCGGACGTTGACCAGCCAGTAGTCCGGCTGATCCCCGTCGTAGGGGCCGGGGCGGGCGTCGTCGTAGACGTCGAGGGCGAAGTCGACGCCGCGTTCGCGGGCCAGCCGGGTCAGTTCCTCGGCGGCCCACAGGCTGCGGGGCCCGCCTCCGACGACGGCGACGGTCAACGTCATTGCATGATCCTTTCGTTGAGCTGGGGAAGTTCGACGCCGAGGGTGGCGCACACCCACTCGTCGCTGTAGACGGTGTCTAAATAGGGGCGCCCGTCGTCGTGGAAGATCAATACGGCGGTCTCCCCGGGGGACATGCGCGGGGCGAATTGCTCGAAGGCGGCGACGACCGCCCCGCCGGAGGCGCCCGGGAGGATGGCTTCGGTGCGCGCCAGGCGGCGGGCGCCGATGATGGCGTCCAAGGCTTCGACGCGCACGACCTCGTCGGGATGCACGGCCCGGGAGAGTTTGGTGGGCACGCCCGCGCCGTAGCCGGGCAGCACCCGCTCGCCGCGCTCGCCGCCGAAGAGGACGGAACCGGCCGCGTCGACGGCGACGACGGTGGTGTCCATGCCGTGGCTGGCGAGGTAGCGCTGACAGCCGCCGAGGGTGCCGGTGGTGCTCACCGCCACGAACAGGTAATCGGGGGCGGCGTCGAGCGTGTCGACGATTTCCGCCATCGTGCCCTGTTCGTGGGCGCGGAAGGCGGCCTGGTTGGAGTATTGGTCGAAGTTCACCGCCCCGCCGAGTTCTTCGATCAGCTCCGCCACGCGGGTGCGGCGGGCGATGAGCCAGTCGCCGGTCGCCGGGTCGGGTTCGGTGACCATGTGCACCGTCGTGCCAAGCGCGCGCATGTAGGTGGCCGTGGCCTCGTTGACGCGCGGGTCGACCACGCAGTGGAAGTCCCACCCGCCGACGACGGCCTGGCGGGCCAGCGCCACGCCCAGGTTGCCGGAGCTCGACTCCACGGCGACGGCGCCGGGGCCGAGCAGCCCGGCCTGGCGGGCGTCTTCGACCATTGCCGTGGCGGTGCGGTCTTTGGCGCTGCCGCCGGGGTTGAAGCTCTCCAATTTCGCGTAGGCGTGGACGCCGCTGTCGGCGCCCAAGTCCTTCAGGGCCACCAGCGGGGTCTTGCCCGTGGCGTCCATGAGGTTGTCACAGACATATGAGTTATTGGGCATGAATGCCACGATAGCTTTGTGTTTCCCGCCATGACGGCGATTGTGGGCGTGCTGTCCTGAAAGGCCAGCTCAGAGGGCCGCGAAGGGCGGGTGTGCGCTGGCCGGGGCAGGTGCTGCGGGGTGCGCGCGGGTCGCCCACGGATGTCGACGCCCGGAGGTGCTCTGGTCCAGGCGCGGGTGGGGTCAAACTCCGGCAGGGTTGAGGAAACTGCTGGTGAGAGGATTTTAAAAAAGAATAAACAAGATGTAAACCGATAAAAATCGACTCCCGCCGGGAGTCGATTATTTAGGCCTTCTTAAGAGTCTCTGGCAGGCGACTCCGGGAGCTTTCCCGCCGCTTCTCGTCGACACACAGGGCGGGAAAACGGGCGGGTCAACGCACGTCGACGAACTTCTTCAGCACCCAGTTCTTCAGGGCGATGATGATCAGGCCGACGATGATCGCGGCGACGCCGACGGTGATGAAGAAGCTGCGTTCGGCGTCCGCGTTCGTCGGGTCGTAAAACCCGCCGAGGGTGCCGGACAGCGCGGTGCCCATCGACAGCGACATCAACCACACGGCCATCATGCGGGACTGGAACGCGTCCGGGGCGACCTTGGTGGCCAGGGAGTTGCCCACCGGCGAGAGCATGAGCTCACCCATGGTGAACAGGAAGAGGATCCACACGATCACCAACAGCGGCGTGGAGTTCTCCGCCCCGCCGGCGAAGGGCAGGAAGAAGAACAGGGAGACGCCGATGATGATGCTGGCGACGCCGAACTTCACCGGCGACGACGGCTGACGCTTGCCCAGCTTGGTCCACAGCGCGGCGAACACGCCGGAGAAGATGATGATGAACACCGGGTTGAAGGAGGTCACCTGCCCCGGGGTCAGGGTAATACCGAAGAAGTCGAGGTTGGTGCGCTGATCCGCGTAGACGGCCAGCACCGTGAACTGCGACTGGAAGATCGCGAAGAACACCACGGAGACCAGCAGCATCGGGATGTAGCCGATGATGCGGGACTTCTCCGTCGCGGAGGTCAGCGACGAGGAGTACATCTGCCACAGCAGGGTCACCGCCGCGATCAAGGCGATGACCGCGATGATGTTCGACAGCCATTCCAACCGCACCGCGCCGGTGGCGATCAGTGCGACGACGACGGCGACGGCGATGACTGCGCCGACCGCCCACCGCAGGTACTGCGAACGCGGCAGCGGGTTGGGGGCCTCGCCGCCGGCGGCCGCGATCGTGGTCTTGCGGCCCGCGGTGTACTGGATCAGGCCGATCGCCATGCCCACGGCCGCGGCGCCGAAGCCCCAGTGGAAGTTCTGCCAGCCCCACAGCCAGCCGGAGATGATCGGGCCGAGCAGCCCGCCGATGTTGATGGCCATGTAGAAGATGGAGAAACCGGCGTCGCGGCGCGGATCCTGCTTCGAGTACAGCTGGCCGAGCACCACCTGCGAGGCGGTTTTCACGCCGCCGGAGCCGACGGCGATGGCGACCAGGCCGATGGCCAGGCCCGGGTAGCCGGGGATCAGGGCCAGGGCGATGTGCCCGAACATGACCAGGATCGCCGAGTAGAACAGCGTGCGCTCCGAACCCAGGATGCGGTCGGAGACAAACGACGCGATCAGCGCGGTCATGTACACGAAGCCGCCGTAGGCGCCGACGATCGACAGGGCCGCGCCCTGATCCATGCCCAGGCCGCCGTCGGCGACCGAGTAGTACAGGTAGAAAGCCAGCAGCGACTGCATGCCGTAGAAGCTGAAGCGCTCCCACAGCTCGATGCCGAAGAGGTTGGCTAGGCCCCAGGGTTGGCCCAGGAAGGTGCGCTCCTTGGGTGGGGGCGCCGTGGTGGAGGGAGTTGTCATGAGGGTAATTGTGCCCCTGTCTTCGCCCTGAGCCGAAATAGTTCCTCTTTCTAGTGCGGAGTGATTCGGCCCAATCTCCGGTTCACGGCCGAGGCGCACCTGATCGAAAGGGGTCCCTGTCACGGCGTCTGGCCCACCGGTGAAGTGAGTGTCTCGTCCGTG
>CALZCR010000257.1 GCA_945631445.1 uncultured Corynebacterium sp.
GGACGGCCCCGAGGAGGACCAGGCGCGCTGGCGGAGCATTTTCGCGGCCGTCAAGGCCACGGGAGTCTCGACCGCCGTCCTGTCCGGCGAGGAAGGCGGCGAGGCCGCCCGCGAGTGGGAGTACCGCGGCATCGTCGACGCCGTCATCATGAGTCAGGACGTCGGCGCCGAGCGCACCGAGGTCGCGGCTTTCGAGGAAGTCGCCGAGGCGATGGACCTGCCGGTGAATGAGTGCGTACTCATCGACGACAACATCAACAACATTCGCACGGGCGTCGACGCGGGCATGGTCGCCATGCTGCACACCGTCTTTGACCGCACCTCCGTGGAGATCGCCAGCGTCTTCGACCTCGAGGGGGAGTTCTAGCTTGCGCGTCTACCTCCCGGCCACCTTCAGCATGCTCATGGACCTGAACGAACAGTCCGTGGTCACCGCCCGCAGGGGGTGGGCGTTCGCCGTGACCCCGGCCCTGCGCGAGTTCTACACCGCAGGCGAGGAAGAGGAGTTGGAGGCCATCGCCTTCGACGACGCCGCCGAGGCGTCGATCCGGCTGTTGGCCGTCGGCGACCAGGAGCGCTTCCCGCATCGTCGGGTGGTGATCTCCGCGGACGTCGAGGACTCCGCGGCGACGCTGACCCCGGACATGGGCGAGGCCGTGGTCAAGCTGGAGCCGGCGCAGATTGAGCTGCGCCAGGTCGCGGCCGTGCACGTCGACGTCGAGGAGTCGGAGCAGGCCACCGCCAAGGCGATTGAGGCGATCGACGCCTCCGACCTCGGCGACGAGGACGCGGAGCTGATCGTCGGTGACGCCCAGGACAACTACCTGGCCTTCTATCATCCCGACGAGCTGCCGTTTTTGATCGACCTGCTCTAGGGCTTCGGTCACGCAGCCCAGCACAGGCGCGGATTCTGCACCACAGAATCCGCGCCTTCGTCATTCTCGGCGGTGGGTCACATCTCCCACTCGTTGTTGCTGCGCAACGCGGCCAGCAGCTTACGCACCGCGGCGGCCCGGCGGCCGGTGGCGGAGTCCGGGTCGAGCTGATCCCAGGCGCACTCCGGGTCTGCCGGCGGCCCGGCATGCGAGCAACCGCGGGGGCATTCCTCGGCGGCCTCGGCGAGGTCGTCGAACACGCCCACGACGGTGTCGGCGTCGACATGCGCCAGCCCGAAGGAGCGGATGCCCGGGGTGTCGACGATCCAGCCGCCGTCCTCGCCGGGCAGCCGCAGCGCCACCGACTGGGTGGAGGTGTGCCTGCCCTTGCCCACGCCGGAGACGATGCCCGTTTCCCGGTTGGCGTCGGGGACCAGCCGGTTGACCAGGGTGGACTTGCCCACCCCGGAATGCCCGATCAAAGCGGTGATCTTGCCGGCGATCAGGTCGCGGACCTCGTCCACGGGATCGTCGACGCCGGCGATCACCACGGTGATGCCCAGGGCCGCGAATTCCTCGGCGAAAGGGGCGGGGTCGGCCAGATCCGACTTGGTCAGGCACAGGATGGGGTGGACGCCGCCGACGAAGGCGGCGATCAGGGCGCGTTCGACGAAACCGGAACGCGGCGGGGGATCGGCCACGGCGGAGACGATGAGCAACTGGTCGGCGTTGGCCACCACGATGCGTTCGTAGGGGTCGGTGTCGTCTGCCGTGCGCCGCAGGACGCTGGTGCGCTCGGCGAGCTTCACGATCCGCGCCAGCGTGCCTTCCGTGCCGGAGGTGTCGCCGACGACGCCCACCCGGTCGCCGACTTCGATGGCGGTGCGGCCCAGTTCCCGGGCGCGCATGCACACCACCGCGTCTTCGCGTTCGTCCAGGACCACGCCCCAGCGGCCGCGGTCTTTGGTCACGACCATGCCGAATTCGGCGTCGTCGTGGCTCGGCCGGGTTTTCGTCCGCGGGCGGGACCCGCGGCCGGGCCGGACCCGGACGTCGGACTCGTCGTAATGTCGCCTAACCATCAATCATCTCTTTCCACATGTCTTCGAATCCGGGCAGGGTCTTGGCGGTGGTGCCCACGTCTTCGACCTCCACTCCTTCGACGCGCAGACCGACGATGGCGCCGGCGGTGGCCATGCGGTGGTCGGCGTAGGAGCGCCAGACGCCGCCGTGCAGGGTGGCGGGGCGGATGAGCAGGCCGTCGTCGAGTTCGGTGCAGTCGCCGCCGAGTCCGTTGATTTCTGCGGTGAGCGCCGCCAGCCGGTCGGTCTCGTGCCCGCGTAGGTGGGCGATCCCCGTCAACCGGGATTCGGAGCCCGCCAGCGCGGCCACCGCCGCGACGGTGGGGGCCAACTCGCCGACGTCCGACATGTCCAACTCCACGCCGCGCAGCGTGCCGTCGACTGGGCCGGTGACCTGCAGGTCGTGTCCCTCATCGGTGGGCAGCAGCTCGACGGTGCACCCCATCCGCCGCAGGATCGCGCGGATGGCGTCGCCTGGCTGGGTGGTCTCCGCCGGCCAGTCGGCGATGCGCACCCGGCCGCCGGTCACGGCTGCGGCCGCCAGGAAGGGGGTGGCGTTGGACAGGTCGGGCTCAATGCGCCAGGTGCGGCCCGCGATCGGCCCCGGCGCCACGGTCCAGGTCTTCTCCCCGGTGGTGACCTCCACCCCGGCCGCGCGCAACATGGCGACGGTCATGTCGATGTGCGGGGTGCTCGGCACCTTGTCGCCGGTGTGGCGGACGGTCAGGCCGTCGCGGAAGCGGGCGCCGGCCAGCAGCAGTCCGGAGACGAACTGCGAGGACCCGGAGGCGTCGACCGCGACGTCCCCGCCGGCGAGCTCACCGTCGCCGCGCACGGTGAACGGCAGGCGGTCGCCGTCGATCTCCGCGCCCAGGCCGCGCAGGGCGTCCAGGATCGTGGACATGGGACGTACCCGGGCCTGCGGGTCGCCGTCGAAGAACACTTCCCCCTCGGCCAGTGCCGCGACCGCGGGGACAAAACGCATGACGGTGCCGGCCAGGCCGCATTCGACTTTTCCGCCGCGCAAGGGGTTCGGTTCGATTTCGACGGTGGTCTCGTCGGTGAAGGTCACGCCCGTTCCGAGGGATTCGAGCGCCCTGGCCATCAGGTCCGTGTCGCGGGAGCGGAGGGTGCCCTCCAGCCGTGAGGGGGCGTCGGCGAGCGCGGCCAGGATATAGGCGCGGTTGGTGATCGACTTCGAACCCGGGATGCGGTGATCGAAGTCGACGGGGTGAGAGACAGTGGGGGCGGGCCAAAGATCGGTCATAAGGTTCATAATAGGTGCTATGTGCGGACGATTCGTATTGTTCACCACCGGTGAGGGGCTATTGGCGGAGGTCGGGCGATTGCCCGGGGTGCGGGAGGTGCACGCCCCCGACGGCACCCCCGGCCCCCGCTACAACCTGGCGCCGACGCAGACGGTCCCGGTCATCCGGGTGGCGGAGTCCATGGCGCAGGCCCGGTTGGACCCCGCCCGGTGGGGGTTGCTGCCGGAGTGGAAGCGCGACGATTCCGGGCCGCCGCTATTTAACGCCCGCAGCGAGACCGTGGCGGACAAGCCCAGTTTTCGGGCCGCGTTAACCAAGCGCCGCTGCCTGATCCCCCTGGACGGCTACTACGAGTGGCACCAGGAG
>CALZCR010000258.1 GCA_945631445.1 uncultured Corynebacterium sp.
GAAGCGTGCGAAAATCCGTGTAGAGCTCACGGCGCAACCCGTCGAGCGCTGCCCGCAGCGCCTCGGACTCTCGAACGCCGTCCAGCATGATCGCCAGCCAGCCCGCCAAGACGTCCCTGGTCGGTTCTTCACCGACCAACAGGCGCAGGAGCAGATCCGCGACGTCCTCCGCAGGACGCGGGGCGTCCACCTCCCTCAGAATCGCCTCGGCCTCCCGCCGGCGCCGGGCCCCCAGTTCCATGACGGCGGTGACCAGCAGATCCTCGCGGGTGTCGTAGTAGTAGCCGATGGAACCGACCGGCACGTTCGCGAGGGAGGCGACCTGACGGTGGGTCACTCCCTGTACGCCCTTTTCAAACATCAGCGAGACCGCGGCGTCGAGAATCTGTTTCTTTTTCGCAATGGCGCGGGTCTGCTGGGCACGACGCACGCCCGTCATGCGGAACCCCTCAGGGACCAATTCATGCATAACAAGTTATTGGAATGGGTGACGGCATGCAATTCACGCATTCGGCGCCTCGTCCGGGCCGAGCACTGGAAAGGCGACGCCGCCGCCCCCTGCATAAGGGAGCGGCGGCGCAGTAGAGCGTGCTTAAAGGTTCGGGAACCAGATGGAGATCTCGCGCTCGGCGGACTCCGGGGAGTCGGAGCCGTGGACGACGTTCTCGCCCACGGTCAGAGCGAAGTCGCCGCGGATGGTGCCCGGCGTGGCCTTGGACACCGGATCAGTGCCGCCGGCCAGCTGACGCCACGCCTCGATGGCGCGCTCGCCCTCGACGATGCCCGCGACCAGCGGAGCAGAGGTGATGAAGTCCACGAGCTCGCCGAAGAACGGCTTGTCCTTGTGCTCCTCGTAGTGCTTCTCCGCGGTCTCGCGGTCAGTGGTGCGCAGGTCCAGAGCGGCGAGCTTGAGGCCCTTGCGCTCGATGCGGGCGATAATCTCGCCGACGTGGCCGTTCTTGACGCCGTCCGGCTTGATGAGGATGAGAGTGCGTTCAGTCATGGACAAGACTCTACCCAATTCTTCTCCCGGCAGTGCGCCGAGGTCCCGCTCACTCCACCCCGCGCACCACCGCGCCCGCGTCCTCGGCGGTCGCGTAGCGGAACCACAGCTGCACCTGCCGGATCGCGCCGGCGTGGTTGCCCTCGTTTTTCATGCGCCGGACCGTCTCCGTCTGCTCCTCATCCAGCACGATCGGCTCCGGCTCATGGTTCTTGGCGGCGGCCACGAATCCGAGCGCCAGAAAAACTCCGGCCACGACGATCGCGACGACGGCCGTCCACGTGGGTTGGCCCGACACGCGCAGGGCGATGGCGGCCACCGAGAAGACCGCGGCGAGCGAAAAAGAGAGGATGCGCATGGCCAGCCAGTCTAATCGCCGCGCGGGTAGCGTGGGGGCATGTCGAACACCGAGCCCGCGCCCAGCGAAATCGACCTCGCACCGACCCCACCCGTCTGCGCCGACGGGGCCAAGGTGGAAATCATCACCGCCCGCGCAGTCCCCCTCGGCGGCCCGCGCGCCATGACCGTGCACCGCACCCTGCCCCAACGCCAACGCTCCACCATCGGCGCCTGGTGCTTCGTCGACCACTACGGCCCCGACGACGTCAGCGACACCGGCGGCATGGACGTGGCCCCGCACCCGCACACCGGCCTGCAGACCGTCAGTTGGTTGTTCGAGGGCGACGTCACCCATCACGATTCGGGCGACCACCACGCCGTCGTCAAGCCCGGCGAAGTCAACCTCATGACCGCGGGCGCCGGCATCTGCCACTCGGAGGTCTCCACCCAGTCCACGACCATTCTCCACGGCGTGCAGCTGTGGACCGTGCTGCCAGACTCCGCCCGTCACGGCGAACGCCGCTTCGATCACCACGCCCCCGCACCCGTCGCCTTCGACGGCGGCGAGGCGCTGGTGTTCATCGGCGAGCTGCTGGGCTACTCCTCCCCCATCCCCGCCTTCACCCCGCTCGTCGGCGCGGAGCTGCGGCTGGACCCAGGCGCCGTCCTGGAGCTCGACGTCGACCCCGACTTCGAACACGGCCTGCTCGTCGACGCCGGCGACGTCGACTTGGAGGGCGTCGCCGTCGCACCCCGCGAACTGGCCTACACCGGCGTCGGCGAAACCCGCCTGCGCATCCGCAACAACGGCGCAGAGCGAGCCCGGCTGGTGCTCATCGGCGGTGAACCCTTCACCGAGGACGTGGTCATGTGGTGGAACTTCATCGGCCGCGACCACGATGAAATCGTCCAGTTCCGCGAGGAATGGGAAAACCACTCCGAGCGCTTCGGCGTCACCCGCGGGTACGTCTCCCACGACGCCGACGGGCTGGACCGCCTACCCGCCCCCGGTTTCCCCAACGCCCGCATCCGTCCCCGCGTCAACCCCGACCCGGTCGCCCGCCCGGAGATGAGGACCGAATCATGAGCCTGCACGACACGCTCGGTAACCCCGTGGACGTCCTCCGGCAAGACCGGTCCTTCCATATCACCTACGCCGACGACCAGATCGCCGGTCGCACCGACTTCCGCGACACAGACGGCGAACGCCTCTTCTTCCACACCGAAGTCGAAGACCACTACGGCGGACGTGGGCTGGCCTCCACGCTCATCGACGCCGCCCTGGACGCCACCGCCGCCGACGGACTGACCGTCGTCGCCGTCTGCCCGTTCGTGAAAGCCCGCCTGGAAAAAGCCGCCGGGCCCGTCACCTGGCGCAAGCCCTCCCCCGATGACCTGGCCTGGCTCCGCCAGCACCTCTGACATCAAGGAGAACCCCACCATGACTGACCCCACCCCGCCCCACGGCCCCTACCTGGACAAGTTTTTCCCCGAGGTCTACAAATCCCTCAACAAAGTCTCCGGTCAGGTGCGCAAGATCTACCCCGACGTGGACCTGCCCACCGCCCTGATCGAGCTGATCAGCGTGCGCGCCAGCCAGCTCAACGGCTGCGCCGCCTGCCTGTCCATCCACGTGCCCGCCGCCCGGCGCGCCGGCGTGAGCGAGACCAAGCTACAGGTGTTGCCCGCCTGGCGCGAGGTCGACGTCTTCGACGCGCAGGAAAAGGCCGCGCTCGAACTCTGCGAGGAGCTGACCCTCCTGCCGCCGGGCCGCCGACACGCGGACGCCGCCGTGCGTGCCTGCGAGCACTTCGCCGAAGAGCAGGTCGCCGCCCTGGAGTGGGCGATCATCATGATCAACACCTACAACCGCATTTCGATAGCCTCGGGGCATCCGCCGCTCACTCGGTGAACGGGGCACGCAAAATAGGAGTGATTACACCATGACTGACCAGAAATCCCCCGTCGGCCCGCAGTTGGACCAAGAGCTGCGCGACGTCTTCCTGGCACAGGGCAAGGTCGCCGCCCTGTTGTCGGAAAAGTACGCCGAAGTCGACCTCTCGGAGGAGATCGTGGAACTGGCGATGGTGCACGCCAGCCAGCTCAACGGGTGCGCGGCATGTCTGGCGGTGCACATGCCGGCCGCCCGTAAGGCCGGCGTATCGCAGGAAAAGCTGGACATTCTGCCCGCCTGGCGCGAGGTCGACGTCTTCGACGCGCAGGAAAAGGCCGCGCTCGA
>CALZCR010000259.1 GCA_945631445.1 uncultured Corynebacterium sp.
GTACGAGCCGTTCAATCCGATGACGAACTGCACCTCCCCGTCGTAGATGATGGGGTCGGCCACCTCCGTGACCACTCCCCCGGCGCCGGAGACGGCGGCGCCGCCCGGGGCCCCGGTCACGCCGGTCAAGTTGATGCTGATGGCCGTCTCCCCGTCGTACTGCACCGGTTCACTCGAATGCAGGTTGAGCGGTTCCTCCATATACTCGGCGCGCCATCCCGCGACGCCGGAACCGGCGGTCTCGAAGACGACGCGGTCGAAGCCCTCGTGCGTGGCCATCCGCACGCCGGTCACCTCGCGCTGATACGGCGGAGCGGGGTCTCGGGCGTCCGCCCGCAGGTTCGGCACACCGAGCGGGGTGAGCTCTGCGGCCGGCTCGTGCAGGACATCGACGACCACGCGCGTCGGCTCTTCCAGCAGAGTGACTGAGAACGCCGCCCGCTCGGCCACGCCGATGATGAACTGGGCGGTGCCATGGTGGGAAATGTCGGGAATGACCTCGGTGACCACCCCGCCCACGCCGTCGACGCCGCCGACCTCGATGGGACGGGTCATGCCGTGCAGGTTCACCGACAGCGCTGAGACGCCCTCATAATCGATGGGGAACCCGGACCCCTGCTTCCCGGGGTAGTCGGTGTAGGCGACGGACCAGCCCGGAACGCCCTCACCCGCGACGTCGAACACCACGCGGTCAAAGCCGTCGTGGCTGGCCAGGCGGATATCCGACACGGTGAGGTCCCCGCCGGTGAACTCCATGTTCTCCTTCATCATGGTGTCCAGCTCACCCAGCGGGGAGGGTGGCTCGGCGGTGAGCGGATTGTGCTCCACGGGAGACGTCGTGGCGTCGGCGGTACCGTTGCCAGTGTCGTCGCCAGTGCCGTCGTCGGTCTCCGGCGGCGGGTGCTCGACCGGCGGGCTCTCCGTCACGGTGGTCGGTGAGGCGGTCGCCGCCGTGGTGGTGGCGGTGACCTCTGTCGTGGCGTCTCCCGGCGCAGAGACATTCGGACCGCCGATACAGGAGGTCAGGGCGAGTGCGCCGGCGAACATCGCCGCGGCGAGGCTGCGGGCCGGCCGGCGCGTGAACTGGGGGAAGTATGTGGTGTCCATACTTTTACGGTACGACGGGAAAACCCGTTTCTATAGGGTCTAGGTCGCATCGGTACCACATTGTTGTTCTCAGCGGCCCCGCCCTACCGGTGCAGGACGTCCACCACCACCCGCTGCGGGTCCTCCAGCAGCGACACCGAATACGGCGAGTCGCCCTCCAGCCCGATGACGAACTGCGCGTGCCCCTCGAAGATGGAACCGTTGACCACTTCGGTGATCACTCGCCCCTCGACAGGCGCGGCGTCGGGCAGGGGCTGCGTGGAGCCATCCTCGGCGATCGGGGTGATGCCCGTCAACGTCACCTGCAGCGCCGTCGACCCCTCATAGTCGATGGGCGCCGCGCTGGTCTGATGCGTCGGCTCGGCGTCGAACTCCGTGATCCACCCCGGCGAGCCGGATCCGACCAAGTCAAAGACGACGCGGTCGAAGTCCTCGTGGCCGGCCAAACGCACCCCGGTGATCAACTGCTGGTGCGGCGCCCCCGAATCTTGACGTTTCGGCTCCCTGCTCGGGGTGCCCAACGGCTGCGGAGCGGGAGGCTGCGCCTCGTGCAGGATATCGATGACCAGGCGGGGCGGCTCCTGCAAGGGGGTGACCGAAAACGGCGTCTCCTGCTCGAGCCCGATGATGAACTGGGAGGTGCCGTGATGGTTTTTATCCGGCAAGACCTGGTTGACCACTCCCCCGGTGCCCTGCATCCCGCCGACACGCAACGGCTCATTGAACCCGATGAGATTGACGCTTAAGGCGACGTTGCCCTCATAAGCGAGGGGAAACCCGGAGGCCAGCTCCGCGGGGGTGGCGTCATACTCGACGACCCAACCCGGCTCCCCGGTACCGGCCAGATCAAAAACGACGCGGTCGAAGTTCTCGTGCTTGCCGATGCGCACGCCCGCCACATCCAGATCCGAACCCGTCGCTTCCCAGTTCTCCTTGCGGAACAGGTCCGGCTGCCCCAGCGGCTGCGCCGGCATGTTGATGGGGTTCGTGGTCAACGAATCCGGCGTGGCCGTGGCCCCGGCGTTTGCCGTCTCCCCGGCCGGCGGAGTCGCCGTGGCCGTGGCTGTGCTCGTCTCCACCGGGGCGGTGGCCTCGCCGGTGGCCATCCCGGCGGAGTCGCCCTCGCTGCACGCGGTCAACGCCACCGCAGCCACGAACACCGCAGCGGCGAGACTGCGCGCCGGGCGGCGCCTGAGCTGAGGGATCCGCGTCCTTTTCATGCCCTAACTATATGTGACATAGCCAGCTGGTTACAGGGTTTCAGTCATGCCCTCCGCGCAGGGGCACCCGGTGACGCGAGTCGCGTTTACTCGCCGGCGATGAACTTCTCGAGGCGCGCGCGGGCCTCGTCGTCGCCCAGCTGCTCCGGCGGGGACTTCATCAGGTAGGAGCTGGCCGGCATGATCGGGCCGCCGATGCCGCGGTCCTTGGCGATCTTCGCCGCACGCACCGCGTCGATGATGATGCCGGCGGAGTTCGGCCCGTCCCAGACCTCGAGCTTGAGCTCCAGGTTCAGCGGCACGTCGCCGAAAGCGGTGCCTTCGATGCGCACGTACGCCCACTTGCGGTCGTCCAGCCACGGCACATAGTCCGACGGGCCGATGTGCACGTTGCGGTCCTCGACCTTGCCCGCCAGCGGGCCTTCCTTGAGGTTGGAGGTCACGGCCTGGGTCTTGGAGATCTTCTTCGACTCCAGGCGATCGCGGTCGAGCATGTTCTTGAAGTCCATGTTGCCGCCCACGTTCAGCTGCATGGTGCGGTCCACGCGCACGCCGCGGTCCTCGAAGAGCTTCGCCAGCACGCGGTGGGAGATGGTGGCGCCGACCTGGCTCTTGATGTCGTCGCCGACGATCGGGACGCCCGCGTCGGTGAACTTCTTCGCCCACTCCGGGTCGGAGGCGATGAACACCGGCAGCGCGTTGACGAACGCGACGCCGGCGTCGATGGCGGCCTGCGCGTAGAACTTGTCGGCCTCCTCGGAACCGACCGGCAGGTAAGACACCAGCACGTCGACCTCGGCGTCCTTCAGCGCCTGGACGACGTCGACCGGCTCCGCCTCGGATTCGGCGACGGTGTCCCGGTAGTGGCTGCCCAGGCCGTCGAGGGTCGGGCCGCGCTGGACGGTGACGCCGGTGGTCGGCACGTCCGCGATCTTGATGGTGTTGTTCTCGGAGGCGTCGATGGCCTCGGCGAGGTCGGTCCCGACCTTCGCGGCGTCGACGTCGAACGCGGCGACGAACTCGACGTCACCGACGTGGTAGTCGCCGAACTGCACGTGCATCAAGCCCGGGATCTTCTCGTCGGCCGGGGTGTCTTTGTAGTATTCGACGCCCTGCACGAGGGACGCGGCGCAGTTGCCCACGCCGGCGATGGCTACGCGGACCTTCGATTCGCTCACTGAAAAAGCACTCTCCTTGAAAGCGTTGCGGCAACCAGAATGCCTGGCTGCGTATCAC